>JBDSKP010000700.1:0-3614 GCA_039916925.1 Duganella sp. | reverse complement strand
TTTTGCGCGTCCAGCGAGATGCCTACCGATAGGATGTCGATCAGCAGCAGCTGCAAAATGCGCGAGATCATCGACAGGAAGGTCGTGCTGTCCTCGCTGTGATCGACCGCCAGGCACACGCTGGCCTTCTTGGCCAGCGGCGAGTTGCTCGACGTGATGGCGATGACGTCCGCCCCCGCCGCCCGCGCCGCGTCCACCGCCGCCAGCAAGTCCGGCAGCTTGCCGGAGTTGGAGATGGCGATCACCACATCGCCCGGATTCAACAACTCGGCCGCCAACGTCAGCAGGTGCGAGTCGCCATACGCCGACGTCGGTATGCGGAAGCGGAAGAACTTGTGCTGGCCGTCCAGCGCCACCACGCGCGAATTGCCCATCGCGTAAAACTCGACCCGCTTGGCCTTGGCCACCAGCGCGATCGCCTTGTCCAGCGAGCGCACATCGAGCTGGTCGCGGAATTTCAGGATCGCGGATACGGTGTTGTCGATCACCTTGGCGCTCAGGTCGTGCGTGCTGTCGCTGACCCTCACCTGGCTGTGGCGCACCGGGATCGCGCCCGTCAGGCTGCTGGCGAACTTCAGCTTGAAATCGGCCAGCCCGAGGAAGCCGAGCGAGCGGCAGAAGCGGATCACCGTCGGCTGGCTCACTTCGGCCAGCCGCGCGATGTCGGCGATCGGTTCGTTCAGCACCAGGCGTGGCTGCTCCAGCACCAGTTGCGCGACGCGCTGTTCGGCCGGCGTGAGCTCGTGCTGCAGGTGCTGCACGCGCTCCATCAGCGTGTTGGCGCCGCTGCGGCCGCGCAGGTGTTCGGACAAGATCGTCGCCACGCCGTAGAACGCGGGATTGGGCGTGGTGATCACGTACGTCGGGATCTCCGACAGGTAGCTGGTGAAGCGGCCCTTGGCCTCGAAGCGCGAACGGAACGGTGACGTGGCGAACCATTCGCCCATGCGCGGCACGATGCCGCCGCCGATGAACATGCCGCCGAACGCACCCAGCGTGACGGCCAGGTTGGCGGTGGCGCCGCCCAGCATCGCGCAGAAGCATTCCAGCACCTCAAGGCACAGCGGGTCCTTGTCGGTGAGCGCGCCGGCCATGATCTCCTGCGAAGTCAGGTCGCGCACCTGGCGGCCGTTGCGCTTGGCGATGGCGCGGTAGATGATCTCCATGCCGGGGCCGGAGATCAGTCGCTCGGTCGAGACGTGCGACCAGGTTTGCCACGCGTACTGCAGGATCGAATATTCGCGCTCGTCGGCCGGGGCGAAGTTGGTGTGGCCGCCCTCGGAGCCGAGCGTGACGAAGCCGTCGACGGTGGGGATCACGCCCGAGACGCCCAGGCCCGTGCCGGGTCCGAGCACGCCGATGACGGAGTTCGACGCCGGCTTGCCGCCGCCCACCTGCATCAAATCGGCCGGCTTGAGGCCCGGCAGCGACATCGCCAGCGCGGTGAAGTCGTTCACCACCAGCAGCGTGTGCAGGCCCAGCTCGCGGCGCACTTCGTCGGTGGAGAATTCCCAGTCCCGGTTGGTCATGCGCACATGGTCGCCGCTGACCGGATTGGCCACCGCCAGCGCGGCGTGGTTCAGCGTGATGTCGGCGTGGTCGGACAGGTACGAGCGCAGCATGGCGACGATGTCGCTATAGTCGTCGCACTTGAGCACGCGCACGGCGCGGAATTCGCCCGGCGCCGTTTGCAAGGCGAAGCGCGCGTGCGTGGCGCCGATGTCGGCCAGCAGGCGCGGACCGTCGGCGAACGCCGTGCGGTTGAGTTTTTGGTCTACTTCAGCTTGTTTCATCGTCGATTCAGTCAAAACAGTTGGCGGAAGCATACCCGAAATATGTGGTGTTAAGAAGTGAAGGCGTCAAACCCAACCACCTTAAGCGATGCGCACGCGTCACCACTTAGGGGTCGGACCCGGCGGGGTCCGACCCCAGCATGGCCGTGCGGGTCAATCACGCGCGTAGCCGAACCATGCGCCGAACGCCGGCAGCCGCACCTGCACGCCCTCCACCGTGCCGGGCAGGTCGTAACCTTCCATCTGCTCGGCGCCCGCTACTTGCGGTAACGTGAAGTCGACCGGCTCGCCGCCCAGGTTGAACACTGCGATGATACCGCGCTCGCCGTCGGCGTCGCGGCGCAGCGCCAGCACCGGTTCCCGCGTGTCGAAGAACGCGATCGCGCCGCGCGTCAATTGCGGCAGCTTGCGGCGCCAGGCGATGAACTTGCGCGTGAACGCCAGCGACGATTCGGCGTCGCCCTCCTGCAGCGCCGCCGCCTTGGCGATATGGTCCGGCGACACCGGCAGCCACGGTTTTCCGGTGGTGAAGCCGCCGTCGGCCTCCCCGGTCCACGCCATCGGTGTGCGGCAGCCGTCGCGGCCCTTGAACTCCGGCCAGAACGTGATGCCGTACGGGTCCTGCAGCAGTTCGAACGGCACGTCCGCCTCTGCGAACGCCAGCTCGTCGCCCTGGTACAGGCACGGCGTGCCCTTGAGCGACAGCTGCATCGCCAGGATCATCTTGGCGAAGGCCTTCGGCGCGCCCGGTCCGCCCCAGCGTGTGGCCACGCGCTGCACGTCGTGGTTACCGACCGACCACGAGGCCCAGCCGCCTTTGACGCGCGCCTCGAACTGCTCCACCTGTTTGCGGATGTAATGCGAAGAACATGTCGGCACCAGCAGGTTGAAGCTGTAGGCCATGTGCAGCTTGTCGCCGCCGGCCGTGTATTCGGCCATGACGGCCAGCGAGTCGTCGGCGCCCACTTCGCCGATCGACACGGCCTGGTATTCGTCCAGCAGCACGCGCAGCTTTTGCAGGAACGGCAGGTTCTCCGGGCGGCTCTTGTCGTAGATGTGGGCCTGCATGCCATACGGGTTCACGTCCGAGACGGTGGCCGTGTCGCGGTTGACGGCCGGCGGATTGCTGCGCAACTCGGGGTCGTGGAAATGGAAGTTCGACGCGTCGAGCCGGATGCCGTCGACGCCGCGCTCGAGCCAGAAGCGCAGCGCGTCCAAATGCGCCTGCTGCACTTGCGGGTTGTGGAAGTTGAGTTGCGGCTGGCTGACGAGGAAATTGTGTAAATAGTATTGACGGCGGCGCGTGTCCCACTGCCACGACGAGCCGCCGAACACCGACATCCAGTTGTTCGGCGGATTGCCGTCCGGCGCCGGATCGGACCAGACGTACCAGTCGGATTTGGGATTGTCGCGGCTCGCGCGGCTCTCCTTGAACCACGGATGCTCCTCGGCCGTATGCGCCATCACCTGGTCGATCATGATCTTCAGGCCGATGCTGTGCGCCTTGGCGATCATCGCGTCGAAGTCGGCCAGGGTGCCGAACATCGGATCGACGTCGCAGTAGTCGGAGATGTCGTAGCCGAAGTCCTTCATCGGCGACTTGAAATACGGCGAAATCCAGACGATATCGACACCGAGCGATGCGATATAGTCCAACTTGGCCGTGATCCCGGGGATGTCGCCTATGCCGTCGCCGTTGGTGTCAAGGAAACTACGCGGATAAACCTGGTAGATGATGGCCTCGCGATACCAGTCTTTAGCATGCGGTGAAACTTGAGTTAGTTGCTTAGTCATAAGAGAATCCGGGGTTGGCTGCGTATC
>JBDSKP010000699.1:0-2343 GCA_039916925.1 Duganella sp. | reverse complement strand
CGCTGCCGGCGGCGTTTTTTGTCGCCGGTTCGGTGGGCGTGGTGCTGGAACGCACGGTGATCCGCTGGCTGTACGGCCGGCCGCTGGAAACCTTGCTGGCGACCTGGGGCATCAGCCTGATTTTGATGCAGACGGTCCGCACCATCTTCGGCGCGCAAAACGTCGAAGTGGCCAATCCGTCGTGGATGTCGGGCGGGGTGACGGTGCTGGGCAACCTGGTGCTGGCCTATAACCGCATCGCGATCATTGTCTTCGCGATGATCGTCGTGGCGGGCGTGTGGCTGATCCTGAACAAGACGCGACTGGGCCTGTTCGTGCGCGCCGTGATGCAGAACCGCCGCATGGCCGGCTGCGTCGGCGTTTCGACCGCCAAGATCGACATGATGACCTTCGGCCTGGGCTCGGGCATCGCCGGCCTGGGTGGCGTGGCGCTGTCGCAGCTGGGCAATGTGGGTCCGGACCTGGGCCAGAGCTACATCGTCGATTCGTTCATGGTGGTGGTGCTGGGCGGCGTCGGCCAGCTGGCCGGCACCATCATCGCCGCGCTGGGACTGGGAGAAGCCAATAAGTTCCTCGAGCCGGTGGCCGGCGCGGTGCTGGCCAAGATCGCCATCCTGATCTTCATCATCATCTTTATCCAGAAGCGGCCGCAGGGTCTGTTCGCCATGAAAGGCAGGAGTGCTGAATGACCGCTAATTCTTTATTTTCGCGCCGGGCGTGGAGCGCCATCGCGGCCAGCTGCGTGGTGCTGGCGGCGCTGCCGCTGCTTAACCTGATTTTCCCGGACGGCCACGCGCTGCACGTGCCGAGCTACATGGTCAGCCTGATCGGAAAATTCATGTGCTACGCGCTCGCCGCGCTGGCGCTCGACATGGTGTGGGGCTACGCCGGCATCCTGTCGCTGGGGCACGGCGTGTTCTTCGCGCTGGGCGCCTATGCGCACGGCATGTACCTGATGCGCGCCATCGGCAGGGAAGGGGTGTACCAGAGCGATCTGCCGGACTTCATGGTTTTCCTCGACTGGAAAACCTACCCGTGGTACTGGACCGCGACCGACAGCTTCTGGTATTGCCTGGCGCTGGTGGTGCTGGTGCCCGGCGTGCTGGCCTTCGTGTTCGGCTTCTTCGCGTTCCGCTCCCGCATCAAGGGAGTGTACTTCTCGATCATCACGCAGGCGATGACGTATGCCTTCATGCTGCTGTTCTTCCGAAACGACACCGGCTTTGGCGGTAACAACGGCTTCACGGATTTCAAACGTATTCTCGGCTATTCGATCAGCGCGCCGGGCACCAAGGCGACCCTGTACCTGGTGACCCTGGCGGTGCTGGCCGGATCGCTGCTGCTGTGCCGCGCGATCGTGCAATCGAAGCTGGGACGCGTGCTGCAGGCGGTGCGCGATTCGGAGTCGCGTTTGATGTTCATCGGTTATAACCCGCTGTGGTTCAAACTGTTCGTGTGGACCTTGTCGGCGGTGTTGTGCGGCATAGCGGGCGCCTTGTACGTGCCGCAGGTCGGCATCATCAATCCGTCCGAGATGTCGCCGGCGAATTCGATCGAGATGGTGATCTGGGCCGCCGTCGGCGGGCGCGGCACGTTGATCGGCCCTATCATCGGCGCCTTCTCGGTCAATGGTTTGAAGAGCTGGTTCACCGGCGCCTTCCCCGACCTGTGGCTGTTCGCGCTGGGGTTGATCTTTATTTTGGTGACGCGCTATCTGCCGCAGGGCATCGCCGGCCTGGCGGCGCGCCGGGGCAAGAAGGGGGAGGCGGCATGAGCGGCAACGAGAGCTATGACCGCGTCGCGGCAGCGGGACTGGATACGACGCACGGCGCGATCCTGTACCTGGAGGAGATCACGGTGTCGTTCGACGGCTTCCGGGCGCTCAATAAACTGAGTCTGGACATATCGGTCGGCGAGCTGCGGTGCATCATCGGACCTAACGGCGCGGGCAAGACGACGATGATGGACGTCATCACCGGCAAGACGCGGCCGACGTCGGGCACGGCGTACTTCGGCCAGACCATGGACTTGAGCCGCATGACCGAGTACCAGATCGCCCACGCCGGCATCGGCCGCAAGTTCCAGCGTCCGACCATCTTCGAACAGCACACGGTGTTCGAGAACCTGGAACTGGCGATGAAGACCGACAAGCGCGTGCGACCGACGCTGTTCGCGCGGCTGGACTCGGAACAGCGCGGCAAGATCGACGAGATCCTCAAGCTGATACGCCTGAACGGCAGCGAGGCGCGTCTGGCCGGGCTGCTGTCGCACGGCCAGAAGCAATGGCTGGAGATCGGCATGCTGCTGATGCAGGAGCCGCAGCTGATTTTGCTCGACGAACCG
>JBDSKP010000698.1:0-1538 GCA_039916925.1 Duganella sp. | reverse complement strand
CCGCAAAATACGCCAGACCTACGGCGCGCGGCGCGAACTGCTGCGGCGTACGTTGGTGCACCACCTCGGACTGGAGTTAAGCGGGCGCGTGACCATCTCCAGCGAGGAATCGGGCCTGCATCTTGTGATCGAGCTGCCGGACGGCGCGGACGACGTGACGCTGGAACGGCGCGCCGCCGAAGCGCAGATACAGGTCAAGGCGCTGTCGACCTACTATCTGAAGAAGCGGGGGCGGCGCGGCCTGCTGGTGGGATATGCCTACTGCACGCCGGAGAAGATCGCGCATTACGGCAGGCTGCTGGCCGGGATCATCGTATCGGGAATGCGGACCTGATTACGATGACCCGGGATAAAGCTGACTGTCACCCCGCACGGCGGCCCGCCTGGCATTGCGGGTCGCGCGTCTCAATCAGCCTTTCGCGGCCGAGGAAATCTGCTTCTGGCGCTGCCGCTCGCTGCGGGCGATGTAGAGACTTGAGGCGATCACGCCGATGGAGACCACCAGGATGGTCAGCGCGGCGACCGCGTTCACGCGCGGGTCCAGCCCAAGTCGGGCGCGCGAGAAGATCACGATCGGCATCGTCGACGAGCCGGGACCGGACAGGAAGGCCGACAGCACCACGTCGTCGAGCGACAGCGTGAATGTCAGCAGCCACGCGGAACCAAGCGCCTGTTTGATGTTCGGCAGCGTCACCAGGAAGAACACCTGATACGGCCTGCAGCCCAGGTCCATCGCCGCCTCTTCCAGCGACTTGCTCATTTCCTGCAACCGCGACTGCACCACCACCGCCGCGTAGGCCATGCCCAGCAGGGTGTGGCCTATCCAGATCGTCAGCATGCCGCGCTCCGGGAAGCCGAACACCTTCTGCACCGACACCAGCATCAGCAGCAGCGACAAACCGATGATCACCTCGGGCATCACCAGCGGCGCGCTGACCATGCCGGCGAACAGCGTGCGGCCAGTGAAGCGGTGATAGCGGTCAAGCACGAACGCCGCGAAAGTCCCCAGCACCACCGAGGCGCATGCCGTCATCAGCGCGATCCGCAGCGACAGTCCCAGGCCGCTGATGATCTCCGTGTCGTTCATCAGCGCGGCGTACCATTGCAGCGAAAAGCCGGTCCACACCATGTCCTGGCGCGAGCTGTTGAAGGAAAAGACCACCAGCACCACGATCGGCAGGTACAAAAACAGATAGCCCATCGACAGCCAGCCGCGCCCGAACCAGCGCTGCATAAAAGTGGTGTTGTCTTTCATGGGCGGGCCTCCTGCTCTGCCTTGTATTTATTGAAGATCGCCATCGGCACCAGGATCATCAAGATCACCACCACCGTCACCGAGGACGCCAGCGGCCAGTCGTTATTGGTGAAGAATTCATCCCACAGCTGGCGGCCGATCATCAGCGGCTTCGGGCTGTCGCTGCGCATCGCGCTGCTGACCGCTTGCAGTTCGGTCGTGCTGGGGACATTCGCGGCGTTTGTGCTGAACCGCTACCAGCGCTTCGCCGGCCGCACGCTGTTCTCGGGCATGGTCAGCGCGC
>JBDSKP010000697.1:0-5197 GCA_039916925.1 Duganella sp. | reverse complement strand
CAGCGTTTGAGCGACAGCACGGCGGCGACAAATCCAAGCAGGCCGACGCCGAACAACACCGGCAGCTCGGCCGCCGCGCGCGGCCCGCCGAGCAGGCCCAGGGCCACGGCCAGGGTCAGCGCGCTGTTCAGCAACAACACCCGCGCCACCCATTTTTCAAATTCCCGCATCCGTTTTCCCGTTTGTCCGCTGTCAGCCGAAGCGCGCCTGGTAGTCGCTCGGCACCACGCCCAGCTGCGCGGCGAAGGCGCGGCGCAGATTGTACTCGCTGCCGAAGCCGCTTTGGCTGGCGGCGCGCTTGACCGTCATGCCGGGCCGCTCGAGCAGGCCGCAGGCCGCCTCCATGCGCAACCGCAGCAGCAGCTGCGCCGGCGACACGCCCGCTTCCTGCTGTAACTTGCGGTGCAGCGAGCGAACCGACAGCGCGAACGCCGCCGCCATCTGGGCGACGTCGATCGGCTGCTTCAGGCGCGGACGCAACCACGCCGTCAACCGGCCATGCAAGCCCTGCGGGTCGGCCTGGGCCAGCAGCTCGGAGCTGAACTGGCGCTGGCCGCCGGGGCGCTTGAAGAACACCACCATGCGCTTGGCCACACCCAGCGCGAACTGGCGGCCCATGTCCTCCCCCACCAGGCTCAGGGCCAGATCGATGCCGGCGGCGATGCCGGCCGAGGTATAGATGGAGCCGTCCCTAATATAGATGGCGTCCTCCTGCACGGTGATGGCCGGGTGCCGGGCCTGCAACCGCGCCGCGTCCTGCCAGTGGGTGACGGCGCGGCGCCCGTCCAGCAGCCCGGCATGCGCCAGCACGAAGGCGCCGGTGCAAACCGAGCAGCAGCGCGCGACGGCAGCTGCGGCGCCGGTCAGCCAGCGCAAGGTGGCCGGCGCCAGCGCCGCGCCGGCGTCGATCTCGACGCCGCGCGCGCCCGCCACGATCAGCGTCGATCCGGCCAGGCCGCGCGACGGCGGCGGTCCGGTCAGCACCGTCACGCCGGACTGCGACGCGACCAGGCCGCCGTCCGGCGACACCATATGTATACGGTAGGGCTCGGGCAGGCCGGCGTCGCGCGCCTCGTCGTTCGCGGTGGAGAACACCTGGGCGGGGCCGGTGGCGTCGAGCAGCGCGAAGCGGGGCAGCACCAGCAGCCAGACATCGATGGAGGGATCGGTTTTCATCTTGGCAGATATTCCACCATCAATGTCATTTGTGTCAAGCGCCAACGTGGGAAGATGGGCCTTCTATTAGGACTATGACTGGAACCCGATATGAGAACGGTACGCGCAAGCGAATACACCGGCGCGCGCTCCTGGGACGCGCAGCTGATCGCCACGATGGCGGAGGCCACCGTGCGGCTGCACTGGACCGACCAGCCGTATCGCTGGCACGTCAACGACGGCGACGAGGTGTTCGCGGTGCTTGACGGCGAAGTGGCGATGCACTACCGCGAAGACGGCCGCGAACTGGTGGCGCACCTGCGCGCCGGCGACATCTTTTACGCCGCCGAGGGCGACGCCCATTGCGCCCATCCGGTCGGACAGGCGCGCATCCTCGTCATCGAGCGCGCCGGCAGCGTTTAGCTTTCGCGTTTGCGGTGGGCCAGGCGGTACAGCAGCGGCAGCACCAGCAACGTCAGCGCGGTCGACGACAGTATCCCGCCGATCACCACCGTCGCCAGCGGACGCTGAACCTCGGCGCCGGTGCCGGTGGCGATGGCCATCGGAATGAAGCCCAGCGACGCCACCAGCGCCGTCATCAAGACGGGACGCGATCGTCCCAGCGCGCCCTCGCGTATCGCCTGCTCCACGGTGCGTCCCTGCTCGCGCAGCGCGCGGATGAACGAGATCAGCACCAGGCCGTTGAGCACCGCCACCCCGGACAGCGCGATGAAGCCCACCGCCGCCGATATCGACAGTGGTATCCCCCGTAACGCCAGCGCGGCGATCCCCCCAGTCAGCGCGAACGGAATCCCGCTGAAGACCAGCAACCCGTCCTTCAGGTTGCCGAACATCGCCAGCAGCAGCACCATCACCAGCAGCAGCGCCACCGGCACGACGATTTGCAGCCGCCGCGCGGCCGACTGCAGCTGCTCGAACTGCCCGCCCCACGTCGTCCAGTACCCGGCCGGCACCCTGACCTGGTTTTGCAAGGCCTGCTCCGCCTCGGCGACGAACGAGCCGATATCGCGCCCGCGCACATTGGCGCTGATGACCACGCGGCGCTTGCCGTCCTCGCGGCTGATCTGGTTCGGGCCGGGCGCCACGCTGAAGGTGGCCACCTCCCCCAGCGGGATGAAGTTGGCGCCGCCGCCGGCGCCGCTTGGTCCCATCGCGCGCGGCAGCGGCACCGGCAGGCGCCGCATCACATCGAGGTCGTCGCGCAGCGCGTCCGGCAGCCTTACGACGATGTCGAAGCGGCGGTCGCCCTCGAACATCGTGCCCGCCTCCCTGCCGCCGATGGCGGTGGCGATGGTCTCCTGCACGTCGCCCACATTGAGGCCGTAGCGCGCGGTCTTGCCGCGGTCGATGTCCACCGTCAGCACCGGCAGGCCGGTGGTCTGTTCGACCTTGACCTCGGTGGCGCCCGGCACCTTGCCCAGCGTGGCGGCGATGTTGGCGGCGGTGTCGTTGAGGACAGCCGTGTCGTCGCCGAACAGCTTGACGGCGACGTCGCTACGCACCCCGGAGATGAGCTCGTTGAAGCGCAGCTGGATCGGCTGTGAAAACTCGAACGCGTTCCCGGGCAGCTTTTCCACCGTCTCGCGGATCGCCAGCAGCAGCTCGTCGCGCGACCCGCGTGGCTTGGGCCAGTCGGCTTCCGGTTTGAGCATGATGTAGCCGTCCGAGATATTCGGCGGCATCGGATCGGATGCGATTTCCGCCGTGCCGGTGCGCGCGAAGATCCGTTCGATCTCGGGGAATTTCTGCTTCAGCGTTTGCTCGATCTGCTTTTGCATCTCGACCGATTGCGTCAGGCTGGTGCCGGGAATGCGCAGCGCCTGGATGGCGAAGTCGCCCTCGTTCAGGTTCGGCACGAACTCGCTGCCCAGGCGCGTCGCCAGCAGCAGCGACAACGCCACCGAGATGCCGACGAACGTCAGCACGACCGGGGCGTTGGCCAGCACGCGTTCCAGGATACCGCCGTACCAGGCGGTGATCTTGCGGTGTTCCTTCTCGACCACGCTGTCGCCGATGAACAGGGCCATGGCGGCGGGAATGAAGGTGATCGACAACAGCATCGCGCCCAGCAGCGCGATCACCACCGTCAGCGCCATCGGATGGAACATGCGGCCTTCGACGCCGGTCAGCGCGAAGATCGGCAGATACACCACCATGATGATCAACTGGCCGAATAACAGCGGCCGGCGCGCCTCCCTGGCCGCCGCGTGGACTTCGTCGAAACGCTCGGCGCGCGTCAGCTTGCGCCCCATCGTGGCCTGCGCCCGCGCCAGCCTGCGCACGCAGTTCTCGACGATGACCACCGCGCCGTCGACGATGATGCCGAAGTCCAGCGCGCCGAGGCTGAGCAGATTGGCGCTGACCTTGTACGTGACCATGCCGGTGAAGGTGAACAGCATCGACAACGGTATCACCATCGCCGTGATCAGCGCCGCGCGGATATTCCCCAGGAACAGGAACAGCACCGCGATCACCAGCACCGCGCCCTCGAGCAGGTTTTTCTTCACCGTGGCGATGGCCTTGTCGACCAATACCGTGCGGTCGTAGACGGTGATCGCCTGCACGCCGGCCGGCAGGCTGCGGTTGATGTCGACCATTTTCTTGTCGACCGCCTGCGAGACGGCGCGGCTGTTCTGGCCGATCAGCATGAAGACGGTGCCCAGCACCACCTCGCGGCCGTTGTCGGTGGCGGCGCCGGTGCGCAGTTCGCGGCCGATCCGCACCTCGGCCACGTCGCGCACCCGCACCGGCACGCTGTCGACGTTGCTGAGGATGATGTTGCGGATGTCCTCCAGCGAGCGCACCTGACCGGGCGCGCGCACCAGCAACTGCTCGCCGCGTTTTTCGATATAGCCGGCGCTGGCGTTGCCGTTGTTGCGGTCCAGCGCCGTCACCACGTCCTGCAAGGTCAGGCCGTAGGAGGCCAATCGCTGCGGATCGGGCGCCACCTGGTATTCCTTGGCGTAGCCGCCGATCGTATTAATCTCGGTCACGCCGGCGACGTTGCGCAGTTGCGGCTTGATGATCCAGTCCTGGATCTCGCGCAGGTCGGTCGGCGTATACGGCGTGCCGTCGGCCTTCTTCGCGCCCGGCTTGGTCTCCACCGTCCACAGGTAGATCTCCCCCAGGCCGGTGGAGATAGGCCCCATGGCCGGCGTTATCCCCGTCGGTAGCCGCGTCCTGGCTTCCTGTATGCGCTCGTTGACCATCTGGCGCGCGAAGAAGATGTCGGTGCCGTCCTTGACGATGACAGTGATCTGCGACAGCCCGTAGCGCGACAACGAGCGTGTCTGCTCCAGGTTCGGCAGGCCGGACATGACGGTCTCGATCGGGAACGTCACGCGCTGCTCGGTCTCCAGCGGCGAGTAGCCCGGGGCGGCCGTGTTGATCTGCACCTGCGCGTTGGTGATATCGGGTACCGCGTCGATGGGCAGCTTTTGATAGCTGTGGATACCGAATCCGGCCATCCCCACCACCGCCAGCATGACCAGCCAGCGCTGGACGATGGCAAATCGTATGATGCGTTCAAACATGGTGTCGTCCCCCGCTTCAGTGCGCGTGCTCGGCGCTGTCTTTACCCAGTTCCGCCTTGAGGACGAAACTGCCGGCGGCGGCGTATTGCGCGCCGGCCTTCAGGCCTTGCAGGATTTCGGTCAGCTTGCCGTCGCTGCGGCCCGGCATCACAGCCTGTGGGCGGAAGCTACCTGCCACTTTGACAAACACCACCGGCTTGTCCTCCAGCGTCTGGATCGCATCGGAGCTGACGGTGACGGCGGCGACGCCGGTGCCGTTATTTGTCGACGGCACATCAACGCTGACGAACAAGCCGGGACGCCAGGCGCGCTCCGGATTGGCCAACGCCACGCGCGCCTTGGCGGTGCGGGTCTGCTCGCCGAGCAGCGAGCCGACGTACGTGATCTTGCCGTTCGCCTGCGCGTCGAAGGCGGAGGCCTTGACGGTCACCGTCTCGCCCACCCGCACCAGGTTCAGGTCTTTTGGCGGCACCGCGATTTCCGCCCAC
>JBDSKP010000696.1:0-2390 GCA_039916925.1 Duganella sp. | reverse complement strand
TGACCCGCAGATCCGGAAAATCGTCGCCCAGCGTTTTCAGGTTCTCGACCGAGGCGCCGCGCCAGGCGTAGATGGCCTGGTCGTCGTCGCCCACGGCCGTGAACATGGGCTTCTTGCCGATGCCGGTGACCAGCAGCTTGACCAGTTCGTACTGGCAGGTATTGGTGTCCTGGTACTCGTCCATCAGCAGGTAGCGCAGGCGGCGCTGCCACTTGTCGCGCACCGGCTCGTTGCTGCGGAACAGCTCGACCGGCAGGCGGATCAGGTCGTCGAAGTCGACCGCCTGGTAGGCCGACAGGGTCGCCACATAGCTGGCGTAGATGCGCGCCGACTGCGCCTCGTCCTCGTCCTTGGCCTGCTGCAGCGCGATGGCCGGGTCGACCAGGCCGTTTTTCCACAGCGAGATGTCGGTCTGGATGCGGCGCACCACCTGCTTGTCGGTGGTGATGGCCAGATCCTGGATCAGCGAGCCGCAATCGTCGCTGTCCATGATGGAGAAGCGGTCCTTGAGGCCGACGCCGTTGGCCTCCTGGCGCAGGATCTTGACGCCCAGCGAATGGAAGGTCGACACGGTCAGCTGCTTGGCCTGTTTCGGCTGCTTGAGCAGCTTGGCGATGCGTTCCTGCATCTCCAGCGCCGCCTTGTTGGTGAAGGTCAGCGCGGCGATGGTGCGCGGGTCGTAGCCGCGGTCCTCGATCAAGTGGGCGATCTTCTGCGTGATCACGCGCGTCTTGCCCGAGCCGGCGCCGGCCAGCACCAGGCAGGGGCCGTCCAGATAGGTCACGGCCTCGCTCTGCGGGACATTGAGGCCGAATTGTGGGGCTTTGGACATCGGGGGACGATCTGACGAGGAAATAGCCAGCCATTGTAGCAGCGCGGTGCGCGCACGGGGCGGCGGCCGGCGGGCCGGCGCGGGGCCCTTATAACATTTGCGTTACCATATCGGCCTGGAGGCGCGCACGCGCCAACTTTTACACGGTTGACCTATGAAATTCGAACATTTAATCGAGATTAACGACCCGCTCAACCCGTTGATCGACGCCTTGACCATCAAGCAACTTTGGAACGGCCTGGTGCTCAGCGCCGAATCGCCCAAGCTGTTCGTGCCGCATCTGGACGAATGCGTCATCGACGAGCGCACCGAGCACGGCTTCCGCCGCCGCCGCCGCTTCGGCGAGCTGGTGGTCGAGGACCGCGTGGTGCTCGAACCGATGCGCCTGCTGCGCTACGAGGTCGAACCGCAGCAGGACATCAGCCGCCAAAGCCTGACGGTGACCATCGAAACGCCGACCGCCGACACCTTGTACGTGCGCTTCCAGTACCAGGACGACCACGACGCGGCCACCGACGCGGCCAACGCCATGTACGACGAATTCCGCAAATCGGCCTACCAGGAGTCCGATATCGACATCATCCGCGTGCTGCGCGACCTGGCCGCGCAGGGCCGGCTCGACGCCATGCTCAACTAAACGGTCTTACAGCGCCGCCGCCGGGCCCCAGATGCGTTCCATGCGCAGCGGCGGCGCGTTCAGCGCGGCCACCTGCGCGTTGGCCAGCACCTCGCGGATCGCGTACACGCCGACGCGCGTATCGCGCTCGATGAACACCTCCAGCGGCGCGCCGCGCGGGCCGAGCACCGACACCACGTGCGGCGTCGTCGATTGCAGGCCGCGCCGCGCCGCCACGGCGACCTCGCCATTGATCAAGCGCACCCAACTGCCGATCGGGTAAATGCCCAGCTCGCGGATCAGCAGCGCCGCCAGATTCGTGTGCAAGGTGGTCTTGGCCTCCAGCAGGATGTCGCGCAGCGCCGCGTTGGCCGCCATCGGCGGGCGGTAGCCGCGCTCCGATACGCGCGCGCAGTAGCGGTCGGCCAGCGACACCAGCTTGGCCAGCGGCGGAATCTGCGCGCCGACCTTGCCGAACGGGTAACCGGTGCCATCCTCGTTCTCGTGGTGGTGCAGCACGCAGTCGAGCCAGACGTGGTCGGTGACGCCGGCCTCGCGCAGCAAGCGCTCACCGCGCTCCGGATGGGCCAGCATGCGGTCGCGCTCGGCCGCGTCGAACGGCGCGCCGCCGTCGTGCCAGCGCTGGTGGTGCTCCAGCATGCCCAGATTCATCGTCAGCGCGGCCGAGGTCACGGCCATGACCTCTTCCGGCGGGCGTTCGCGCGCCAGCGCCAGCAGCCGCGCGACGATGGCCGTGTTGACGCAGTGGCGCACCGGATACGGCGCCCCGCGCTGGTGGTGCAGGATGCCGGCGGTGGCGATATCGACGTTGAGCGAGATCGCGTCGCCCACCATGGTCGCGATCCCTTCGAGCTTTCGGCGCGCATCGGGCGGCGGCGCGCCCCGGGCCATGGCCGGTTGCAGCCCGGCCAGCGCCAGGCA
>JBDSKP010000695.1:0-1803 GCA_039916925.1 Duganella sp. | reverse complement strand
CCCCACAGCGGCCCTTGGATGCGCGGAAAACCGATGAACATCAGCAGCGCCAGCGGCGCGGCCAGCGCGCACAGCTTGGCCGACGTGCGCAGCCGGCGCGCCAGCGGCGGTACCACGCCGGTGTACTGGAACGATTGCTGCGCCGTCAGCAGCATGATCAGCGTGGCGGCCATGAACAGCGCCGTCAACATCGTCTGCGAATAGAAAAAGCTGGTCAGCAGCACGAAAAAGCTGAGGAAGACGACCACGAACAGGTCGCGCTTGGCGCGCATTTCCAGCAGCTTGAACGCCAGCAGCAAGGCCAGCATGGCGACGCCGGGATCGCGGCCCAGCAGCGTGCCGTAGCTCAGGTGGACGCCGGCCATCGCCGCCACCGCCACCGGCACCAGCAGCCACATCGGCGGCATGCGCTTGCCGCGCCAGGTGATCGCCGCGCGCCACAGCAGCGTGGCGCACACGGCCGCGCTGACCCATGACGGCAGGTGGCCGAAGTGCGGCGCCAGCACCATCAGCGCCGCGCCCAGCAGCAGCAGCGCGTCGGCCTTGTCCCTCGGCAGGCGCCGCGGCCGCGCTCCGCCGTCGCGCGGCGCGTCGCTCATGCGCCGCCCTCCCGCCCGAACAGCGCCAGCGCGCGCAGGCAGGCGGCGCGGTGCGCGTCGCCCAGCGCCGGGCCGTAGGCGTGCCGCGCCAGGCGGAAGCTGTAGGGCAGGGCGCGCTGCTCGGCCTCCAGCACCCATTGCGTCATGCGCGACAGTTTCAGTTCCAGGTCCAGCTGCGGCGGCAGCTCGGCGAAGTCCAGCGCCAGTTCGGCCACCGCGCCGCCCTCGAAATGCTTGGTCACCAGCTGCCCGCCCAGCGCCGGGTCGTGGCGGGCGATCTGGCGCCACGCCAGATGCCGCATCGGGTCGCCCGGCTGGTAGCTGCGGATGCCGGCGAAATTGTCCAGCCCCACGGTGCCGTGGCCGTCCTCGCTGGCGGCGCCGTGCGACGGCAGCGGCACGGCCGGCGTTTCCGGCGCCGGATACACCAGCACCCGCAGCGCCGGCCGCCAGTAGCTCCATGCCTTGAACAGGCCGAGCGGGAAACGCGTGGTCAGCTGGATGCGCGGCGCATCCAGCCAGCCGCGTTCGCGCGTCGGCGCCGACAGCAGCACCGCGCTGGCGCCGCCGGCCGCCACGTCGGTCACCTGGCGCGGCGCGCCGTGCGCCTGGAAACCGAGCCAAATGGCGTAGCGGTCGAGCCGGGTGCGGTTGGCCAGGTGCAGCTCGAACTGCGCCTCCTCGCCGGCGAACACCGGCTGCGCGCGTCCCGGCGTCAGCGTCAGCAGCGCCAGATTCATCGACGTCAGGTACATGTCGGCGACGGCGCAGGCGCCGGTGAAGAAGGTCAGCGCGAAACCGAGGCCGAGGTTGTAATTGAGCGCGCCGATCAGCATGATCAGCAGCAGCACGGTGAACGACAGGCCGGCGCGCGTGGGCACGATGAAGACGCGGCGCGACGTCAGCGTAACCTCGCCGGGCTCGTTGTCGCGCAGCTTGAACAGCCAGCGGTCGCGGCCTTTGCGGTACAGCGCTTGCAGCCCGGGTGTCATGTGGCGAGCGTTGTGATCAAGGGGAGGGCGCCTACACCGGCACCGATTTTTGCAGCTGCAGCACCAGGTCGCGGCTGGCGAGGGCGACGCCGTGCGCCGCCTTGAGCGGGCGCAGGCGGTGCGCGCACACCGGCACCAGCACCGCCTGCACGTCCTCCGGCAGCACGTGGTCGCGGCCCTCGAGCGCGGCCCAGGCGCGCGCGGCCTGCAGC
>JBDSKP010000694.1:0-1926 GCA_039916925.1 Duganella sp. | reverse complement strand
GGTGGCCGGTGGCGCATGGCGGCGGCGAAGTAGCCAAGCGATTCATCGAGCACGCCGCCACCCAGGTCATCATTCAGGCGCTGGCGCAGCGAATCGTTGCCGACGCCGGCCAGCGACAGCAGCAGCGGCAGGAAGCGGTCCTTGCCGTCGATCTGGTACTTCAGCTCCAGCCGGTACTTGCGCCACGATTCGTAGAACAAGGCCAGCGCGCGGTTGGAGAAGGTGTCGAGGAAGGCGCGCGGGCCCTCGTCCTTTTCGTACAGCGCGTGCGCGGCCACGCGCTCGGTGTAGTGCGCCGGCAGCGCGCCGGCGGTGCCGAGAAAGCCCATGAAGGCCGGCGTGATGCGGATGTATTTGAGCTCGCCGTTGCGCAGCGCCTCGCCCAGCGCCGCGCTGTCGCGCCCGACCTCGCGCGGCTCGGGCTGCATCGCCTCGAGCTGGCTGGACGGGAAATTGAGCGACAGCGTGTTCTGGAAGCGCAGGAAACTGGCCACCGCCTGGTCGTGCGGCAGGCCGTTGCGCTTGAGCCAGAGCTCGAGCATGCGCACCGCCTGGAAGAACTGGAAGCGGTACGGCTGCGCGAACAGGCGCTCGATTACACTAGGTTCAAATCGCCGCTTCGTGGTGTGCATCGCAACAGCTCCTCCCCTGATTTCTTCGATACGACCACCAACTGCGTGAAGCTGTTGGCGTGCACGTACAGGCCGAGGAAGCGCTCGACGATGTGGGTGAAGGCGTGGATGCCGCTGCCGACGAAGGCTTCCTCGTCGATGGTGATGCTGACCTCGACGCCGCGCACCAGGCAGGCGAACGGATTGCCCGGCAGCCAGTGGTTGGCGGCCTTGCTGGCGATCGCGTGGATGCCGCGGATCTGGCGCTGCGAGGTCGGCGAACGCGGCAGGTCGTACAAGGTCAGCATCTCCTGGAAGGCGTCGACGCCGCTGCCGGCCAGGGACAGGTGGTTGAGCGACAGGTGCGAGATCAGGCGCCAGTGGGCGCCACGGCCGCGCTCGAAGCGGTGCGAGTCGGTCGGCCGCCGCAGGAAGGTGATGCTGCGCACGCTCGAGCCGCCCTCGAGGAACAGGTCGCCGCCGCGCATGCCGTAGGTCAGCGAGGCCGGCAGGTCGCGGTTGGTGCAGGTCAGCTCCACACTCAGGGTGTCGGTCTCGATGGCGGCCGGGTCGAAGTCGATGTCGACGATCGAGATCTCGGTCTCGTAGCCGGGGCTCTTGCGGGCGATCACCTCGTCGCGCCGCATGACCCAGTAGTGGCCGTTCTTTTCCGGCGTCTCGCCGTGGCGCAGCGAATAAAACGGCCGGAACTCGATGACCGACTCGCCCTGCGGCGTCTGCCGCACCAGCTTGACCGAGTCGATCGATTGCACCTCGAAGGCGTAGGCGCGGCGGGCGTCGGCCAGCACCGGATAGCTGGCGGCCGTGTGGGTGACGCGGATCGGCTCGCCACGCTGGCGGAACAGGTTGACCACCGGCGTGCAGCCCAGCAGCAGGTTGTTGGTCGACATCGTGCCCAGCATGCGCGCGGTGTTCGAATCGGTGCGCAGCCCGCTCATGCCCAGGTGCAGGGTGAAGCGCTTGCAGCCGGCCGGCAGCGACACGCCGATCGCCGACAGGTCGATGTCGATGAAGTTGAATTTTTCCGGGAAGCAGAAATACTCGGTCAGCAACCGGTAGGCCGGGTGCGAGCGGGCCGAGAACGGGATCAGCGACTCGTCCTCGCCGAAGCCGGCCGGCCACACCGGCACCGCCGCCAGCGGCGTCCAGCGGCCGTTGCGCTCGGGTTCGACCCAGGCCTTGACGGTGCGCAGGAACAGCGCGTCGCGCAGCGCGGCGCAGAACGACGGCTCGCCGTCGATGAACACGCGCAGCATCTTGACGCCCAGCTGCGACAACGTCACCTGCGCGGCGG
>JBDSKP010000693.1:0-3191 GCA_039916925.1 Duganella sp. | reverse complement strand
AGGCTTGCAGCAGGCCGGCCGGGCCGACGAACTTGTCCGGATTCCACCAGAACGACGGGCACGACGTCGAGCAGCACGCGCACAGGATGCACTCGTACAGGCCGTCGAGCTCTTCGCGCTCGGTCGGCGTCTGCAGGCGTTCCTTTTCGGGACGGATCGAGTCGTTGATCAGGTACGGCTTGATCGAATCGTACTGCTTGAAGAACTGGGTCATGTCGACGATCAGGTCGCGGATCACCGGCAGGCCCGGCAGCGGACGCAGCACGATAGGCTCGGTCAACTCGTTCAGGTTGGTGGTGCAGGCCAGGCCGTTCTTGCCGTTGATGTTCATCGCGTCCGAACCGCACACGCCTTCGCGGCACGAGCGGCGCAGCGCCAGCGAGTCGTCGACGTCGGACTTGATGCGCTGCAGCGCGTCGAGCAGCATCTTGTCGGTGTCCTTGAGCTCGACCGTCACGTCCTGCATGTACGGCTTGGCGTCCTGGTCCGGATCGTAACGGTAAATTTTCAGTTTGATAGTGCGTGCCATGTTCTAGCCTTAGAAAGTACGTGGTTTCGGTTTGAAGGTATCAACCGTCAATGGCTTGGTCACGACCGCCTTGTATTCCAGGCGGTTGCCTTCCGAGTACCACAGGGTGTGCTTCATCCAGTTGTCGTCGTCGCGCTGCGGGAAATCGTTGTGGGCGTGGGCGCCGCGCGATTCCTTGCGGGCCACCGCCGACGTGATGGTCGCCTTGGCCGTTTCGATCAGGTTGTCCAGCTCCAGCGCCTCGACGCGCGCGGTGTTGAACACCTTCGATTTGTCCTTGAACGAGACGTGCTTGCGGCGCTCGTCGAGCACCATGATTTCCTTGGCGCCCTGGGTCAGCATTTCATCGGTGCGGAACACGCCGCAGTACTTCTGCATCGTGGCGCGGATGTCGTTGGCGACGCCTTGCACTTTTTCCGAGCCGGTCGACGTCTCCAGCTTGTTGAGGCGGTCCATCGCGTAGTCCGACGCGTCCTTCGGCAGCGGCTTGTTTTCCTTCTGCTTCAGGTTGGACGCCACCACGTGGTTGCCGGCCGCGCGGCCGAACACCAACAGGTCCAGCAGCGAGTTGGTGCCCAGGCGGTTGGCGCCGTGCACCGACACGCAGGCGCATTCGCCGATCGCGTACAGGCCGTTGACGATCTTCTGCGTGCCGTCGCCGTTCGGGGTGACGACCTGGCCGTGGATGTTGGTCGGAATACCGCCCATCTGGTAGTGAATCGTCGGCACCACCGGGATCGGTTCCTTGGTGGCGTCGACGTTGGCGAACTTGTGGCCGATCTCCAGGATCGACGGCAGACGCTTGGCGATGGTGTCGGCGCCGATGTGGCGCAGGTCCAGCATCACGTGGTCCTTGTTCGGACCGCAGC
Organism: Duganella sp.; assembly: GCA_039916925.1. Taxonomy (GTDB): domain Bacteria; phylum Pseudomonadota; class Gammaproteobacteria; order Burkholderiales; family Burkholderiaceae_D; genus Rugamonas. The sequence goes on along the minus strand of JBDSKP010000693.1, from coordinate 1,793 downwards.
CGCGGCCTTCCTTGATCTCCTGGTCCATCGAGCGCGAGACGAAGTCGCGCGGCGCCAGATCCTTCAGCGTAGGAGCATAACGCTCCATGAAGCGTTCGCCCTCGGAGTTGATCAGGATCCCGCCTTCGCCGCGCACGCCTTCGGTGATGAGCACGCCGGCGCCGGCCACGCCGGTCGGGTGGAACTGCCAGAACTCCATGTCCTGCAGCGGCAGGCCGGCGCGCGCGGCCATGCCCATGCCGTCGCCGGTGTTGATGAAGGCGTTGGTCGACGCGGCGAAGATGCGGCCGGCGCCGCCGGTGGCGAAGATGGTGGTCTTCGCTTCCAGGATCATCGTTTCGCCGGTTTCCATTTCCAGTGCCACCACGCCGACGACGTCGCCCTCGGCATCGCGGATGATGTCGAGCGCCATCCAGTCGACGAAGAAGTGGGTGCGGGCGCGGACGTTGCGCTGGTACAAGGTGTGCAGCAGCGCGTGGCCGGTGCGGTCGGCCGCGGCGCAGGCGCGCTGCACGGCTTTTTCACCGAAGTTGGCGGTGTGGCCGCCGAACGGGCGCTGATAGATGGTGCCGTCGGGATTGCGGTCGAACGGCATGCCGAAGTGTTCCAGCTCGTAGACGACCTTCGGTGCTTCGCGGCACATGAATTCGATCGCGTCCTGGTCGCCCAGGTAGTCGCCGCCCTTGACGGTGTCGAACATGTGCCAGAACCAGTTGTCCTCGGCCATGTTGCCCAGCGAGGCGCCGATGCCGCCCTGCGCCGCCACGGTGTGCGAGCGGGTCGGGAAGACTTTCGACAGGACAGCGACGTTCAGGCCGGCTTCGGCCAGTTGCAGCGATGCGCGCATGCCGGAGCCGCCGGCGCCGACGATTACCGCGTCAAAGCGGCGGGTTGGAATTCCAGTTTTAATAGCTGCCACGATTACACACTCCAGAGTATCTGTACCGACCATACGGCACAAGCGATCAACCACAGCATGGTGGCGATTTGCAGGGTCAGGCGAACGCCGACGGCTTTGACGTAGTCCATCCACACGTCGCGCATGCCGACCCAGGCGTGATAGAACAGGCCGAACAGGGTGACGGCGGAAATCAATTTGAACCATTGCTGGGCGAACAAGCCGGCCCAGCCTTCATAGGTGAAATTCCGGCCGGTCAGGAACGACACCAGCAGGATCGCCGTGTACAGCACCATGACCACGGCGGTGACGCGCTGCGCCAGCCAGTCCTTGAGGCCGTAATGGGCGCCGACGACGCGACGCTTCGGACCGACGTTGTTATTCACGTTTGCCATATCAGAACACTCCAAACAGTTTCAGGGCGACCAGCGCGGTCAGGACCAGGCTGATGATCAGCACGGCGGCCGACGAATTGCGCGCCGAATCCTTGTCCAGGCCGATGTGGGTGTCCATCACCAGGTGGCGTACGCCAGCGCAGAAGTGGTGGAAGTAGCCCCAGCACAGCGCGAGGATGATCAGTTTGACCAGCGGATAGGTGATGAAGCCTTGATAGTGCGCGAAGGAAATCTCAGAGCGCAGGCTCTCTTGCAACAAATACAGCACGAATGGCAGCAACAGAAACATCAGCGCGCCGCTGATGCGGTGCAGGATGGAGACGATGCCTGCGGCGGGGAGGCGGTACTTCGGGAGGTCCGTGAAGGCGTTGATGTTGCGGAATTCAGGCCGCTTTTTCGCGAGCTCGGTCATGCTGGTGTGCTTTCGTGGATGTAACTGCTTGGTAATTTCGTGAACGCGATCAACTCAAAATTCTATTGCAACGCAGCAAGGGTGACGT
>JBDSKP010000692.1:0-3125 GCA_039916925.1 Duganella sp. | reverse complement strand
CGCCCGACGGCCACAACGACGTGGTACGCTTTTCGTGGACCCTGGGCCTGCCCGGCGCCGCCCCGGTGGCGCACGGCACCGACGTCGCCCGCGTGGCCGAAGACGGCCGCCTGGCCAGCGTGACGGGCTTCCTCAACGCCGTGCCGGCCTGAAGCGTTAATATTACCGACCCGCCCACCGATGGAGACGCCATGAACACAGCCGCCGCCGCGCCGGACCAGTATTTCAGCGATTTCGCGGCGGCGCTGCGTTATTGGCGCGGCAAGCGCGGCTACAGCCAGCTGCGCCTGTCGACCGAGGGCGAGATTTCCCAACGCCACATCAGCTTTCTCGAAAGCGGGCGTTCACAGCCGAGCAAGGAGTTGATCCTCAAGCTGGGCATGGTGCTGGAGATCCCTTTGCGTCAACGCAACGTCATGCTGCTGGCGGCCGGCTTCGCACCCGCCTACCAGGAGCGCAAGCTGTCCGATCCGGAATTGGACGCGGTGCGCCAGGCGCTCGACTTCATGCTGGCGCAGCAGGCGCCGTATCCGGCGCTGGTGGTGGACCGGCTGTGGAACCTGGCGATGGCCAACGCCCCGGCGGCCGGCCTGATGCGCTGGCTGCTGGGCCTGCCGGCGGACGCCGCCGTGCCCACCGACGGCTCGCTCAACGTGCTCAAGCTGATGCTCGATCCGGGCGGCGTGCGCCGCCACCTGCACAACTGGCGGGAGGTCGCCGCCGACCTGCTGCACTGGATACAGCGCGAGGCGATGAGCGACGGCCCCGGCAGCGAGGCCACCGCGCTGTTGAACGAGTTGCTGGCGCTGCCGGGCATCGCCGACGTCGCCGGCCAGGGCGCCGCGCCCAACCTCGACCGCCGCGCGCTGCCGTTTTTGCCGGTGACGATACGCAAGGACGGCGTCGAGCTCAATTTGTTCACCACCATCGCCACGCTGGGCACGCCGCACGACGTGACGGTGCACGAGTTGCGGGTGGAATCGTTTTTCCCGGCCGACGCGGCCAGCGCCGAGTGGTTCCGGGCGCGCTACGGCCAGCCCGGACTTGCGGGCTGAGCAATTTCCGTGGATACTGTATGAATTCACAGTAATTTCGTGCGATGGGCCGTCGACGGCGCATGCACGGCGGATTACGCTGCGCTAATCCGCCCTACGTGGTTCCTCGTTTAAATTTCGGCTTGTATTGGCACATGACTGACGATTCACGGCGCATCGCCCACCTCGACATGGATGCGTTCTACGCCTCCGTGGAGCTGCTGCGCTACCCGGACCTGCGCGGCCTGCCGGTGGTCATCGGCGGCGGCCGCGACGCCCAGCCGGTGTTGCAGGAGGATGGCACCCACCGCTACGCCCGCCTGCGCGACTACGTCGGACGCGGCGTCATCACCACCGCCACCTACGAGGCGCGCGCGCTGGGCGTGGGCTCGGCCATGGGCATGATGAAGGCGGCCAAGCTGGCGCCCGACGCCATCCTGTTGCCGGTCAACTTCGACGCCTACCGCCATTTTTCCCGGCTGTTCAAGGCCGCCGTGGCGTCGATCGCGCCGGACTTCGAAGACCGCGGCATCGACGAGATCTACATCGACCTGACCCGCGTCGAAGGCGAGACGCGCGAGCTGGCGCAGCGCATCAAGCAGGCCGTGCGCGACGCCACCGGCCTGTCGTGCTCGATCGGCATCACGCCCAACAAGCTGCTGTCGAAGATCTGCTCGGACCTGGAAAAGCCCAACGGCCTGACCATCCTCGGCTTTGACGACATTCCGGCCCGCATCTGGCCGCTGGGCGTGCGCAAGATCAATGGCATCGGCCCCAAGGCCACCGAAAAACTGGCGGCACTGGGCATACAGACCATCGGCCAGCTGGCCGAGGCCGACGCCGGGCTGTTGCAGGACCATTTCGGCGCCCATTACGCCGGCTGGCTGGCGGCCGCCGCGCGCGGCATCGACCACCGTGAAATCTCCACCAGCTCCGAGAGCAAGTCGATCAGCCGCGAAACCACCTTCGAGCGCGACCTGCACGCGCGCCAGGACCGGGGCGCGCTGTCCGGCATCCTGACGGCGCTGTGCGAGCGGCTGGCGGAGGATCTCAAGCGCAAGGGTTACGTTAGCCGCACCATCAGCATCAAGCTGCGCTTCGACGATTTCCAGATCGTCAGCCGCAACGTCACCTTGCCGCATCCGGTGGCCGACCCGGCCGCCATCCTGCAGGCGGCGCGCGAATGCCTCAAGCGCGTGCCGCTGGAGCGGCGCCTGCGGCTGCTGGGCGTGCGCGCCAGCACGCTCGAGCCGCCGCCGGCGGAAGGGGCGGCGCACACCCGGCGCGGCGTGCAGGGCGACCTGTTCGCATAGTTTCAATCCCACCACAATCGGCCGGTGGGCGCCGCCACCGTGTAAAATGGCGCTCCCCTGGCAATACTGAAACAAGGCAAATATCTCATGTGGTTCAAGAATCTTCAGATTTACCGTCTGCCGGCCCCTTGGGCCTATACCCCTGAACAATTGGAAGCCGCCCTCGCTCCCCACTCCTTCGTACCAGCCAGCAGCAACGAGTTGCTGCGCCAGGGGTGGGACACGCCGCGCCCGAACGGCGGCCTGGTGCACGTGGTGAACCAGCAGATGCTGATTCTACTGGGCACCGAGAAAAAACTGCTGCCGTCGACCGTCATCAACCAGGTCGCCAAGGCCCGCGCGGCCGAGATGGAAGAAGCACAAGGTTTCGCTCCCGGCAAGAAAGCCATGAAGGAATTGAAAGAGCGCGTCGCCGACGAATTGTTGCCGCGCGCGTTCTCGATCCGCAGCAACGTCTGGACCTGGATCGATCCGGTCAACGGATGGCTGGTGGTCGACGCGGCCAGCCCGGCCAAGGCCGACGAAGTGATCAAGCTGCTGCTCAAGGCGGTCGACAAGCTGCCGCTCGAGAGCCTGCGCGTGCAGCGCTCGCCGGTGGGCGTGATGACCGAATGGCTGCAGGCCGACGACGCGCCGGCCGGTTTCACGGTCGACATGGACACCGAGTTGCGCGCCACCGGCGAGAGCAAGGCCGCCGTGCGCTATGTGCGCCACACCTTGGAGGCGGACGAGGTGCGCCGCCACATCGCCGCCGGCAAGCAGTGCACGCGCCTGGCGA
>JBDSKP010000691.1:0-3080 GCA_039916925.1 Duganella sp. | reverse complement strand
GACGCTTGATCAGCATGTTGACTCCAGAAAGATGCAAGGTTGGGACTTGTCGTACCGATAGCCTGAACATTACACCAATCGACACAAGCCGTTGATTACATTGCGATTACATTTTGTTATCAACCGCGCAACCCGCACCGCCAAGCGGGGTCGTACCCCGTACGGGGTACGACGGCGACGCCGAGTCCCCTATGTCGCTGTGGGGTCGCGGGTTTAGAGCTTGCCGTAGGAGTGCAGGCCCGACAGGAACATGTTGACGCCCAGGAAGGCGAACGTCGTCACCAGCAAGCCCACCAGCGCCCACCACGCCGCCGGACGGCCGCGCAGGCCCGTCATCAGCCGCATGTGCAGCCAGGCCGCGTAGTTGAGCCAGACGATCAGCGCCCAGGTCTCCTTCGGGTCCCACGACCAGTAGCCGCCCCACGCCTCGGCCGCCCACAGCGCGCCCAGGATGGTGGCGATCGTGAAGAAGGCGAAGCCGGCCGAGATGGCCTTGTACATGACGTCGTCGAGCACCTCCTCCGACGGCAACCGGTCCTTCAGGTAGCCGGAGGTCTTCAACAGATAGGCCGCCGCGACCATCGCCGCCAGCGCGAAGTTGCCGTAGCCGATGAAGTTGGCCGGCACGTGGATCTTCATCCACCAGCTTTGCAGCGCCGGCAGCAGCGGCTGGATCTCGGCGGCGTCGCGCGAGGTGGTGTACCAGAACAGGAAGCCGATCGCGGCGCTGATGACCAGCAGCACGAACGGACCCATCTGGCGGGTGGCGTAGCGCTGCTCGAAGTACAGGTAGAACATCGCGGTGATCAGCGAGAACAGGATGAACACCTCGTACAGGTTCGACACCGGAATGTGGCCGACGTCGGCGCCGATCAGGTAGGACTCGTACCAGCGCACCATCATGCCCGTCCAGCCGAGCACGACGGCGGCCCAGCTCAGCTTGGAGCCGAGGCTGGAGATCGCACCGGAGCGGCCGGCGAAGCCTATCCAGTAGAACAACGTCGACAGGCAGAACATCACGCTCATCCACAGGATCGCCGACTGGCTCGACAGCATGTAGCGCAGCCAGAACCTGGTGCCGGCCATGTCGAGCTGGCCGGCGTACATCGAGATCGCCCACAGCGACAACAGCGCCACCAGCGGCATCAGCCAGCGCACCGGCTTCCAGTGCCAGCCGAGCGCGGCGAAGGCGGGCGCGGCCAGCAGCAGGATGGCCTTTTCGTAGACGTCCATGAAGTGGCCGTAGCGGTTCAAGCCGAACACCGACGCGGCCAGCAGCGCCAGCGCGAAAATCCAGTCGAACGCCGTCAATCGCTTGAAGTAGCCTGGCGCCTGAATATAGGTTTGCTGAGTTTTAGTGAGTTCCATTGTGTTCTCCGGTGCCGCCTGGTTGCCACTTAGTTGCTATTTAGTTGCCGTAGTCTACTCCGATCGCCACGCCGGCGGGCGCGCCGACCGTTACGCCGACTGCGGCAGCTTTTCCTTCAAAGTCTCGAATTCGCGTTCGAAGTCGAGCGTCTTGCGCTGCGTGCTCATGGCCATCAGCGCCCCGGCGCCGTCGGCCTCGTCCTTGATCCACACCCACAGGCGGCGCTCGCGGATATAGAACATCGAAAACACGCCCAGCACCAGCAGCGCGCAGCCGAGGTAGACCACGTTCTTGCCCGGCGAGCGCGTCACCTGGAACACCGACGCCTTGACCTCGACGAACTCGTCGAGCTGCAGGTACACCGGCGCGCCGTAGAAGAAGGCGTCCGACAGCGCGTTGGTGGCCAGCAGCAGCCAGCGGCCGTGGGTCTCGTCGGCGCCCACCTCCGGCAGCCCGGCCTTGGCGCGCGCGGCCTGCCACAGCTCCCACATGCTGCCGTTGAGGATCTTCATGAACACCTCGGCGGTCTTCTGGCGGCCCTCCTCCGGCACTTTTTCCAGGAATTGCGAAATGGCCAGGAAGCCGGCCGCCTTGCTGTCGCCGGCGAACAGGGTCAGGCTTTTCTGCGCCGACGCCTCGATCTGCCCGCGCAAGGTGGCCGCGTTGGGGCCGTTCGGCGCGGCGCGTTCGGCGTAGCGTTTGGCGGCGGCGGCAAGCAGCGCCGGATCGGTCAGCGCGGCGCGCACGCGCATCCACTCGTTGACGGTGTGGGCGTCGTCCGCCGGGATGCGCAGGAAGCTGAAGGCGTCGGCCGGATTGGCCCGCACGCCGGCCAGGAACACCGTGGCGCCGTCGATCGTGACCGGCTGCATGTAGTTCTGGAATTCGCGCGCCTGGCCGGTCTTGTCGCGCAGCTTGTACTGCACGCTCGGGCCGACGTTCTTCAAATCCTTGTTGTTGGCGTTGCGCCCGGCCGAGCCGGTGTGCTTGTCGAAGCCCTGCGCGAACTGTTCCCCCAGGCTCTTGCCCTGCGTGACGGCGCGCGCGTCCTGGCCGGACAGGTTCTCGACGTTGAACGGACGGAAGCCCGACCACTCGACCGTGTACTCCTTGCCCAGCGGCGTGTTGCCGCCGACCTCGCCGGCGATGGCGAACGGCGTGGTGTCGGCGCCGGTCATCGGAAAGCCGGTCAGCTTGAGCTTGCTACCGCCGTCCTCAAAGCTGGACTGGTAGATCGCCAGGCCCTTGTACAGCAACGGCTTGTTGACCTCGATGACGGCCTTGACCACCTCGCCGCTGGCGTGGTCCTTGACCTCGACCTCGCTGGCGAACAGCTTGGGCATGCCGGTGCTGTAGAAATCGATGGTGAATTTTTTCAGGTGGATGGTCACCGGCAGTTCCTGGATCAGCACGCCGTCGGCGCGCTGCAACAGCGCGCTGTCGCTCGATGCGCCCTCGGGGATCAGGGTGTTGCCGCGGAAGGTGGGGTTGGCCGTGCCGAGGCGGTGTTGCGGCGGCACCGCCGAGATCAGGCCGCTGCCGCTGAACGGCGTCTTGCCGAGGAACCATTCCTGGAAGCGGATCGGCATGTCCGAATCGAACAAGGCGCCGACGCAGATGATGACGATGGCCGAGTGCGCGAAGATGTAGCCGAACTTGTTGGCCGCGCCCTGCTTGGCCGCCAGCAAGGTGCCGTGGCCCTTGTCGACCA
>JBDSKP010000690.1:0-3695 GCA_039916925.1 Duganella sp. | reverse complement strand
GCGTCGATTTCCGCGCCCACGGTCTGGGCGAAGCGGCGCACGCCGCCCTCGTCGTCGTTCTGGCGCGCGGCCCACCACGAGATCAACGCGCCGGCCAGCGCGGCCGGCGCCGCTGTATAAATCAATGCCGCCTTGTCGCCTGCGGCCAGATTGAACAAGTAAGCCAGACAGGTCCCGCCCGCCGTAGCGCCCAACAACCATAGTCCACGTTGCACCAACTTCTGCTGCAAAAGCTTCATTTGCCCCCCGTTGTGACCTGCACCTGCGCGTAACGACGAATTTTATTTCCTACATACTACTTTATCGGTAACTTGGTGGTATTCTTAACTTCTTCCATCACCGCATAGGTGTGGGTTTCCCGAACGCCTTTTTGGAGCAGGGTCTTGCCCAGGAATTCGCGGTAGGCGGCCATGTCCTTGACCCGGGCCTTGACCAGGTAGTCGAAACCGCCGGCGACCATGTGGCATTCCAGCACTTCCGGAATCACCTGGACGCTGTGTTTGAAGGCGTCGAAGACTTCGGGCGTCGTGCGATCGAGCACGACTTCGATGAAGACGAGCAGTGAAACGTCCAGCAGCTGCGGGTTCAGCTGCGCGGTGTAGCCCATGATGTAGCCGGACTCGTGCAATTTGCGCACGCGCTCCAGGCAAGCTGCCGGCGACAGGTTCACGCGCGCGGCCAGCTCCACGTTGCTGATGCGGCCATCACTCTGCAACTCCATCAAGATTTTTTTGCTGATCTTGTCTAACATTTCCGGGGACTCCCAAATAAATATTATTTGGTTAAATTGTCTCACTAAAAACAATCTATTGCTAGCCCCCTGTAATACCAGAATTAATCCAGAAGAAATCACTTTACAATCGAATCATCAGCAGTTCACGATTCGAGACCACGATTCAACCCAATTTCACGCTCTCAAGCTACCCGCTTGCAGAGCGTGTTTTTGTAAGTGGACGCGCCTACATTTCTATTCTGAGAGTCCTTCATGCAAGCAGCAGATCCAAGCGGTTTTACCCCTTTCGCAGCCTTACAAGCAGAAATCCTGCGCGACCCGATTCCACTGCGCGCAGCAGTGACGGCGGCCTATCGACGTGACGAAGTGAGCGCTGTTCAATGGTTGTTGGATCAAATCAAAAACAACGACGCCGCCAGCCTGCAAGACGCGCAGCAACTGGCCCATAAACTGGTCAGCTCGGTGCGCGAACAACGCACCCGCGCCTCCGGCGTCGACGCGCTGATGCATGAGTTCTCGCTGTCGTCGGAAGAGGGCGTAGCGCTGATGTGCCTGGCCGAAGCACTGTTGCGTATTCCCGACAACGCCACCGCCGACCGCCTGATCGCCGACAAAATCAGCAAGGGCGACTGGCGCAAGCACCTGGGCGAATCGCCATCGTTGTTCGTCAACGCCGCCACCTGGGGCCTGCTCATCACCGGCAAGCTGGTCAGCACCAACAGCGAAACCGGCCTGGGCTCGGCGCTGACCAAGCTCATTTCCAAGGGCGGCGAGCCGTTGATACGCAAAGGCGTCGACCTGGCCATGCGCATGCTGGGCAATCAATTCGTCACCGGCCAGACCATCGCCGAGGCGATCAAGAACGGCCAGGCCAACGAGGCGCGCGGCTACCGTTATTCATATGACATGCTGGGCGAGGCGGCGCTGACCGAGGCCGACGCCAAGAATTACTACGCCTCCTACGAAACGGCGATCCACGCGATCGGCAAGGCCTCGAACGGCCGCGGCATCAAGAACGGTCCCGGCATTTCGGTCAAGCTGTCGGCGCTGCACCCGCGCTACAGCCGCGCCCAGCGCGCCCGCGTGATGGAGGAACTGCTGCCGCGCGTGCGCAAGCTGGTGCTGCTGGCCAAGCATTACGACATCGGCCTGAACATCGACGCGGAAGAAGCCGATCGTCTGGAATTGTCGCTGGACCTGATGGAGGCGCTGGCCCACGATCCGGAGCTGGCCGGTTTCGAAGGCATCGGCTTCGTCGTGCAGGCGTATCAAAAGCGCTGCCCGTTCGCCATCGATTTCCTGATCGACCTGGCCAAGCGCAGCGGCCGCAAGTTCATGGTGCGGCTGGTCAAGGGCGCGTATTGGGACGCCGAGATCAAGCGCGCCCAGGTCGACGGCATGAGCGGCTATCCGGTCTACACGCGCAAGGTGTACACGGACGTTTCCTATCTGGTGTGCGCGCAAAAACTGCTGGGCGCCACCGACGTCATCTATCCCCAGTTCGCCACGCACAACGCGCAAACCTTGTCGACGATCTACACCTGGGCCAAGCGCGACGGCGTGACCGACTACGAATTCCAATGCCTGCACGGCATGGGCGAATCGCTGTACGACCAGGTCGTCGGCAAGGACAATCTGAACAAGCCGTGCCGCATCTACGCGCCGGTCGGCACCCATGAAACCTTGCTGGCCTACCTGGTGCGCCGGCTGCTGGAGAACGGCGCCAACTCGTCGTTCGTCAACCAGATCGTCGACGAGGCGATTCCGATCGACTCGCTGATCAAGGACCCGGTCGCGCAGGCGCGCGAGCAGGACGGCCGGCCGCACGCCGGCATTCCGCTGCCGCAGGACATGTTCGGCGCCGAACGCAAGAACTCGGCCGGCTTCGACCTGGCCAACGAGGACGTGCTGCGCGACATTTCCGCGGCGCTGGCCGTACCGCGCACCTGGTACGCGGCGCCGTTGCTGGCTGGCGGCGTCAGCGTCGGGCAGCCGGTGCACGATGTCAGCAATCCGGCCCAGCACAGCGATGTCGTCGGCAAGCTGGTCGAAGCGACCACCACCGACGTCGACAGCGCTTTGATGAGCGCCAGCAATTTCGCCATGGACTGGCAAACCACCGAACCGTCCGCACGCGCCGCCGCGCTGAACCGCGCCGCCGACCTGTTCGAAGCGAACGCGATGGAGCTGATGACCTTGGCGATCCGCGAAGCCGGCAAATCGCTGCCGAACGCGATCGCCGAACTGCGCGAAGCGGTCGACTTCCTGCGTTACTACGCGGCCGAGGTCGCAGGCTCGACCAACACGCTGGCGCTGGGGCCGGTCACGTGCATCAGCCCGTGGAACTTCCCGCTGGCCATTTTCACCGGCCAGGTGGCGGCCTCGCTGGCGGCCGGCAACGTGGTGCTGGCCAAACCGGCCGAGCAAACGCCGCTGATCGCCCACCGCGCGGTCGAACTGCTGCATGAAGCCGGCATTCCGCGCGCCGCGCTGCAATTCCTGCCCGGCCGTGGCGAAGTGGTCGGCGCCGCGCTGACCGCCGACCCGCGCGTCAAAGGCGTGATCTTCACCGGCTCGACCGAAGTGGCGCAGCTGATCAACCGCACCCTGGCCAAGCGCGCCGCCGCCGAAAACATCGACATTCCGCTGATCGCCGAGACGGGCGGGCAAAACGCGATGATCGTCGACTCGTCGGCGTTGCCGGAACAGGTGGTGCAGGACGTGCTGAGCTCGGCCTTCGACAGTGCCGGCCAGCGCTGTTCGGCGCTGCGGGTGCTATGCCTGCAGGACGAGATCGCCGATACCGTGCTGGACATGCTGCGTGGCGCAATGCGCGAGCTCAAGGTCGGCATGCCGGACAGTCTCGCCACCGACGTCGGCCCGGTCATCGACGACGATGCGCTCGAATCGCTGAACGCGGCGATAGGCCGCGCCCGCAATGCAGGTTGGCCGGTGTACCAGC
>JBDSKP010000689.1:0-5437 GCA_039916925.1 Duganella sp. | reverse complement strand
CCGCGGCGAATTTTTCGGCGAATGCGTCGTAGACCTTGTCCTGCACCAGGATGCGGTTGGCGCACACGCAGGTCTGGCCGGCGTTGCGGTACTTGGAGGCGATCGCGCCTTCGACGGCGGCATCGAGGTCGGCGTCGTCGAACACGATGAACGGCGCGTTGCCGCCCAATTCCAGCGACAGTTTTTTGATCGTCGGCGCGCTCTGCTCCATCAGCAGGCGGCCGATGGCGGTCGAGCCGGTGAAGGTCAGCTTGCGCACGATCGGGTTGGACGTCATTTCGCCGCCGATCTCCTTGGAGGAGCCGGTCAGCACGCTGAACACGCCGGGCGGCACGCCCGCGCGCCCGGCCAGCTCGGCCAGCGCCAGCGCGCAGTACGGCGTCGCCTCGGCCGGCTTGAGCACCATCGGGCAGCCGGCCGCCAGCGCCGGGCCGGCCTTGCGGGTGATCATCGCGATCGGAAAGTTCCACGGCATGATGGCGGCGCACACGCCGATCGGCTCCTTGGTCACCAGCAGGCGGCGGTCGGGCCACGGCGAGGCCAGCGTCTCGCCGGCCACGCGCTTGGCCTCCTCGCCGAACCATTCGATGAACGAGGCGCCGTAGGCCACCTCGCCGCGCGATTCGGACAGCGGCTTGCCCTGCTCGGCCGTCATCAGCAGCGCCAGGTCGTCGGTGTTTTCGAGGATCAGGTCATTCCACTTGCGCAGGATGGCGGCGCGCTCCTTGGCCGGCTTCTTGCGCCAGGCCGGCCAGGCGGCGTTGGCGGCGTCGATCGCGCGTTTGGTTTCGGCCGCGCCCATCCGCGGCACGGTGCCGATTTGCTCGCCGGTGGCGGGATTGGTCACGGCATGCGTCTCGCCGTTGTCGGCGTCGCTCCAGGCGCCGTTGATGTAGGCTTGCTGGCGCAGCAGTGTGGGGTCTTTGAGTTGCAGCATCGGTAGTCCTCCTCATGCAAAGAATGACTATGCCACAGACCGCGCCGGCGTGATTTACACTACGGTGAACGAGGACAGGTCCGGATGCGGCGGCGGGAAGCTCAGCTCCATGCCTTCGAGCGTCTCCAGCAGCAGGCTGGCGATCACCAGGTTGCGGTGCGTCTTGGAGTTGGCCGGCACGATGTACCACGGCGCGTGCGGCTGGTCCGTTTCGCGGATGGCCTGCTCGTAGGCGCGCTGGTACTCGCCCCATTTCTTGCGCTGTTCGATATCGGTGGGCGCGAATTTCCACTGCTTGTCCGGGTCGTCCAGACGCTCCTGCAGGCGCTCGCGCTGCTCTTCCTTGGAGATGTGAAGGAACACCTTGACGATGACGGTGCCGGTTTCGGCCAGCATGCGCTCGAAATCGCGGATCTGCGCGTAGCGGCGCTTGCACTCCTTGTCATCAATCATGCCCTGCACCTTGGTGATCAGCACATCCTCGTAATGACTGCGGTTGAAGATGGCGATGTGCCCCTTGACCGGCACGTGCTGGTGCACCCGCCACAGGTAGTCGTGGGCCAGCTCCTCGTCGGTCGGCGCCTTGAATGCGGCCGCGCTCACGCCCATCGGACTGACGCCGCTGAACATCGCGCGTATCGTACCGTCCTTGCCGGAGGTGTCCATCCCCTGCAGCACCAGCAGCACCTTTTGTTTGCGCTGCGCGTACAGCATGTTCTGCAGGTCGGAGATGCGTTTGATCAGCGCGTCGGTGCGTTTGATGTCGAGCGCCTTGCCCTTGGACTTGCTCAACTCGGAATTGGCGGCGCGGCTGGAGAAGGCGCTGTCGCCGGCGTCCTCCTCGCGCAGTTTTTGCTTGGCGGAGGCGCGGAAGTGGTGGCGGGCGTTATGGGTCATGGCGTCGATTCGATTTATATGATTTAGCTAGAATATCATTTCGCCGCCAGTTCGGCAGCCCGGTAGCCCCACCACGCCGCCTCCTCGAACACCGAGAAGCCCGACAGGTCGGCGTGCGCGAACAAAATCGGGCCGTCCACCTCGCGCAAGGCCTTCATGCCGGCATTGGCGCGGAAGTTGGGCAGCGGCGCCGCCATCGCGTGGCCGCGCAAGGTGATGTCGACCCGCTCGACGCAGGACGCGAACTGCGATCCGTACGCGGTTTTGAGGTCTTCGCTGGCCAGCGCCAGCAGTTCCTCCGGCCTGGCGTCCATCATCCAGTGCCGGGCGCTGGCCGGCTTGCGGTCCGATAGCGCGACGTAGGCGCTGAAGACGGTCTTTTCCGGCGGCCGCACGCGGATATCCTGATGGGTGGAGACGACGAAGCCCAATCCCGGCTCGCTGTAGACGACGTTATCCCACGATAGCGGCGGCGAGTGCGGTCCCTCCTGCAGCTCCTGCGGAAAACGCTTGAGCAGGAAGTTGGCGACCATCCACGGCGCGTACTCTGGAATATGCCTGGCCGGATCGAAACCATAAGCGGCGATGTTATCCACAACCCGCGCGGCGACATACACCGGCATCGCGCAGATGGCTTTGCGCGCCCGCACCAGATACGTCGACGGTTTGCCGTCTTCGAGCTTGAAGCACAAGGCCTCGACACCGTCCACCGTCTTCTTCAGCGACACCACTGTGCCGGCCATGCGCTTGACGCCCGAGGCGCGCTCGATACCGGTGGCCAGCGGTTGCAGGCCGCCCGGCCACGTCAGCCAGGCGCCGTTGCCGGCGTTGGCGGCCTGTCCCCAGCGGCTGCAGTAGTAATGCAGGCCGGCCCAGGCCGAAACCTGGTCGTAGCGGGTGCCGTAATCGTCGCGGCAGCAGTAGTTCAGATACCAGTGCAAGGTCGGCGATCGGTAGCCGCTTCGCTCCAGCCACTGCTTGAGCGTGATGCGGTCCAGCGCCTGCCATTGCGGGTCCTCGGACGACATCACCGTCGGGAAGACGAACACGCGCCGGCCGTCGGCGCCATGCGTCTGCCGCAGGCGCTCCACTTCGGCGAAGAAGCGCGTGTGTTCGGCGATCTCCCATTGCGGCACGCCCTCGGTGGGCATGAAGCCCTCCTGCCACTGACCCTTGTACAGCAGGCGTTCCTCCGGCGCGTGCAGGATGAAGCGCTCGTCGTAGTAGGGCTTCTCGCCCATCGGGTCTTTTTGGATGATGCCCAGATCGGCCAGGATCTCGCGCACGTGCACCGATTCCGGCGACGGCAGCGGCAGGTAGTGGGCGCCGGTCGGATATTCAAGGTCGCCGAAGGCGCCGCCGGCGGCGTTGCCGTGCGGTTGCGGGCCGTCGATCATCAGCATGTCCGTCTTGCCGAGTTTTTTGAGCTTCCACGCGGCGGTCAGGCCGGCGATGCCGGAACCGAGGATGGCGACGTCGGTTTGGATAACTTGCGATGGCGGCGGCAATGCGCGGCGGTCGCGCAGAAAGTGGCCTTCGTCGCGGCCCGGATAATGCACCGTCGGCGTGATCTCCTGCCAGCGCTGGAAGCCGGCCACGCCGCCCGCCGCCGCCAGGCCGGTGGCGCCAGCCCACACCAGAAAGGATCGACGCAGCATCAGCGTATCACCCGGCGCCAGTCCTGCTCGAATTCGTGGACCAAGGACTGCGTGTTGAGCCGGTTCGGCGCCATCGGCAGCGGCTTCATATCGGGCGGGAAGATGAACATCTCGCGCGTGGTGTCGGCGTTCAGGTAGCGCATCGGCAAACGGTACTCGGCGGGCGGCTTGTACTGCGCCTGGGGCGTGGCGAGAATGAAGCCCCATTCGCCGAACGACGGCACGTACGCGTGATACGGATAGGTCTTCATGCCGACTTCGCGCAAGGTGGCGTCGATGGTCCAATAGGCGTGCGGCGCGAAGAACGGCGACGTCGATTGCACCGTCATCAGGCCATTGGCCGCCAGATGCTTGCGCACCATGCCGTAGAACGGTACCGAATACAGCTTGCCCAGCGCGAAGCTGGACGGATCGGGGAAATCGACGATGATGGCGTCGAACATGTCATCGTTATCGCGCAGCCACAGGGCCGCGTCGGCGTTGACGACTTTTACCCGCTTGTCGGTCAGCGAGCCGCCATTGAGCTTGACCAGTTCCGCGCGCCTGGCGAAGGCGCCCGTCATCGCCGGGTCCAGGTCGACCAGCGTGACATGCTCGATGTTCGGATAACGCAGGATCTCGCGCAGCGCCAGGCCGTCGCCGCCGCCCAGCACCAGCACCCGCTTCGCCCACGGCAACGGTTGCAGCACCGGATGCACCAGCGCCTCGTGATAGCGGTACTCGTCGCGCGACGAGAACTGCAGGTTGCCGTTGATGTACAGGCGCAGGTCGTCCTTCCAGCGCGTGACGACCAGCCGCTGGTAAGGCGTGGTGGTGGCGAACACGATTTCGTCGCCGAACAGGCCATGCTCGCCCCAGTAGGTGAGCTTGTCGGCCGAGGCGAAGCCGCACACCAGCACGAACATCACGGCCGACGCGCGCAGCATGCGGCCGGTGACGTTCTTGAGCTCTGTGCGAAACGTCCGAATTGTCCACAGGGCGACGCCGACATTGAGCATCCCGAACAGGAAACCGGTGCGCACCAGGCCCAGGGTCGGCGCCAGCACCAGCGGGAACAGCAGCGACACCGCCAGCGCGCCCAGGTAATCGAAAGTCAGCACCTTGCTGACGATTTCGCTGAAGCCCGTCTGGCGCGCGTTCAGCGCGCGCATCACCAGCGGCACCTCCATGCCGACGAAGGCGCCGATCAGAAACACCATCACATAGAGCATCGTGCGGAACGGCGCCGCCATCCACGAAAACGTCAGGAACAGGATCGCGGCCGAGACGCCGCCGACCAGGCCGACCGCCAGTTCGATATCGACAAAGCGCGCCAGCACATCCTCGTCGAGCACATACTTGGAGAAGTGGGCGCCGACGCCCATCGCGAACAGGTAGCAACCGATCACGGTGGAGAACTGCAGGATCGAGTCGCCCAGCAGGTAGCTGGACAGGGCACCGGCGATTAATTCGTAGGCAAGGCCACATGAAGCGACCACAAACACGGACAATATGAGAATCTTTTTGTTCATTTGGCTCTTTTGCACTAATATGCTTCAGCGTTAGTATCTTAACCACAGGTTCAACACTTTACCCCACTGAGAGCGCGCCGTGCCCGCCATCCTAAACTATCTGATTCACCTTTTATTGGCCGCCTTGCTGCTGGCGGCGTTTTTTGTCGTCTACACGCGCGTGACGCCGGCCAACGAGGTGCTGCTGATCCGCCAGGGCAACCAGGCGGCCGCGCTATCGCTCGGCGGCGCGCTGATCGGTTTTTCAATCACCGTCGGTTCGGCGCTGATGCATACTGCAAATTACCAGGAGTTCTTCGCCTGGGCCTTCGGCGCGATGCTGGTGCAGGTGCTGGCCTATGCCATCACCACGCGCGTGCTGAACATGTCCAAGGACCAGATCGAGGGGAACAACAGCGCGTTCGGCGGCCTGCTGGGCGCGATCTCCATTTCCA
>JBDSKP010000688.1:0-2203 GCA_039916925.1 Duganella sp. | reverse complement strand
CGCTGGCGCGGGCGAACGAGGCGCGCTACCGCTTGCTGCTCGAGCATAGCGACGAGGTGAGCTGGATGGCCGACTGTGCCACCATGCAACTGACCTGGCTCGGCCCGGCCGCCGGGCGCCAGTTCGGCTACACGCTGGCCGCCGCCGGCGCGCTGGGCGCCGAGCTGCTGGGCGATCTGGCGCCAAGGCTGGCGCGCCACGCGGCCGGCGACGCCACCAGCGTCCATCTGGTGCGCGAGGCCGCGCTGGCGCACGCCGACGGCCGCGTGGTGCCGGTTGAAATCGTCTCGACCTTGATCGGCGGCGACGCCGGCGTGCCGATGTCGGTGCTCGGCGTGGTGCGCGACCTGAGCGCGCGGCGCGAACTGGCCGAGCAGCAGAAAAAATTCGCCTCCATGCTGTCGCACGAATTCCGCACGCCGCTGTCGACCATCGATGGCGCCGTGCAGCGCCTGGAGATGACTGGCGCCCACCACGACGAAGGCACCCGCAAGCGCTACCGCAAGATCCAGACGGCGGTCGACCGCATGCTGGCGCTGCTCGACGAATATCTGTCGCCGGAGCGCATGGCCAGCATCGGCCGCGCGCGCCAGCCCGACGAGATCTCGCCGGCCGCGCTGCTGCGCGAGGTCGCCGAGCGGGCGCGCGGCCGCCGGGGCCGCGTTGATCTGCGGGTCGAGGCGCTACCGCAATGGATGCGCTGCGACCCGGCCGGCATCCGCCTGTGCCTGGAACTCCTGATCGATAATGCGATCAAGTACACGGATGCCAATACTCCGATAGAATTGCTGGGCAAAACCGCCATGGAGGGCGGCGTCGAGTTCCTCGTGCGCGACGCCGGCGCCGGCGTGCCGCAGGCGGAGCTGGAACGCATCTTCGCCAAGTCCTTCCGCGGCAGCAATGCCGGCGGCGTGCCCGGGTCCGGGCTGGGGCTGTACATGGCGCGCGCCATCGCCGACGTGCACGGCGGAACCGTCACCGTCCGAAATGTTTCTGAAAGCGGCGCTGAATTCCGGATTTGGCTACCGGTAGGGCCCGCCGCCGGGAAAAGCCTTGCGCGACCGGGTGGCAACAGTGATAATTCCTCGGACGCAAGCTGACGCAGCAGGGCGCGACCCTCAACAATCGATTCAATGGCGCACCAATGACGCAAATACTCATCGTGGAAGACAATCTGGACTACGCCGAAGAAATGGCGGAGTTCCTGATTGAGCTTCAACACGAAGTGCACATCACCAACAACGCCAGCGATATGTGGACGGCCCTGAGCCACGGCAATGTCGGCGTGGTGGTGCTGGACCTGGGCCTGCCCGACGAGGACGGCTTCAACGTCATACCGCGCATGCGCCAGCTTTATCCGCAGATCGGCCTGCTGGTGCTGACTGGCCGCGTCGCCTTCGACAACCGCATCCTCGGCCTGCGCCTCGGCGCCGACCATTACCTGACCAAGCCGATCAAATTCCCCGAGCTGGCCGCGCACATCGAGGCGCTCGACCGCCGCGTCGGTCCGCAGGAAACCATACCGCTGCCGAGCAAGTGGACCTTGAAGGTCAGCGCCCGCCAGCTCGAACTGCAGGGCATGGCCATCACCTTGACGGAGAAGGAGTGCAACTTCCTGCACCTGCTGACGATCAACACCCGTCCGGTGCCGCGCCAGGTCATCGTGGCCGGCATCGGCGGCGACGATCCGGACGCCGGCCGCCGCGTCGACATGCTGGTGTACCGCCTGCGCAAGAAGGCGCGCACCGGCCTCGGCCAGGATCTGCCGCTGCGCAGCGCCTACGGCGAAGGCTACAGCCTTTCCGCCAGCTTCAATTTGTCCTGATCAAAAAGGGACGGAGTCGCGCCACTTTTGCTGCGCGCGTGATTAATCGGGGACAGAGTGGTGTAGAATCGGATTTCCGACTATCTAACGCCGTCATCGGGACCACGCGGGGCGGATTAGCGCAGCGTAATCCGCCATGCGCCGCCAGCGGCTCGTCCATGGCGGATTACGGCGTTCCGCCTAATCCGCCCTACGTGTAACACGAGCGGACTTACTGTTAACTTATATGGCCCGCCTTCCCCGCCTGATCGTCCCCTCCCAGCCGCACCACGTCATCCAGACCGGCAACAACGACCAGCCGGTCTTCCACGATGACGACGATTACCAGGCCTTCCACGGCTGGCTGCGCACGGCCGCCAAAAACCACAAGGTCGCCGT
>JBDSKP010000687.1:0-9788 GCA_039916925.1 Duganella sp. | reverse complement strand
CGCTGTCCGAACTGCAGCTGCTGGCCGAGAGCCCGCTGCGCTACCGGCGCCAGGTGCTCGCGCTCAAGCAGTACCTGACCAGCCGCGCCTGCACCACCATCTTCCTCGACGACCGCACCGCGCTGTCGACCGACCTGCAGGTGCGCAGCGTGGCGCACGCGGTGCTGACCCTGGAGCTGGCCGACCAGGCCTACGGCGCCGAGCGGCGCCGCGTGCGGGTGGTCAAATACCGCGGCATCGCCTTCCACGGCGGCGCCCACGACTACAAGATCATCAAGGGCGGACTGCACGTCTACCCGCGCCTGGTGGCGGCCCGCACCCGCGTCGACAGCGACCGGCGCCAGCTCTCGAGCGGCCTGCCGGAGCTCGACCAGTTGATCGGCGGCGGCCTCGAGGAAGGCATGAGCACGCTGATCTCCGGCCCGCCGGGCACCGGCAAATCGTCGCTGACGGCGCAGTTCGTCTACGCCGCCGCCCAGCGCGGCGAGGCCAGCGCGATGTTCCTGTTCGAGGAGGCGCGCAACAACCTGCTCAACCGCTCCGCCAGCCTGGGCATGGACTTGAGCGGCGCCATCGACAACGGCCTGCTGACGGTGCAGCAGATCGACCCGGCCGAGCTGGTCCCGGGCCAGTTCGCGCACGCGATCGTGCAGGCGGTCGAGCGCGGCGTGCGCATCGTCGTCATCGATAGCCTCAACGGCTACCTGAACGCGGTGCCCGACGAGCGCTTGCTGACCATCTACCTGCACGAGCTGCTGACCTATCTGGGCCAGCGCGGCGTGGTCAGCATCATCGTCGGCGTCCAGCAGGGCATGATCGGCACCGGCATGACGACCTCGGTCGACGCCAGCTACATCGCCGACAACGTCATCATGCTGCGCTACTTCGAAGCGGCCGGCGAGGTGCAGCAGGCGATCTCCGTGTTCAAGAAGCGCGGCAGCGCGCACGAGCGCACGATCCGCCGCTTCCAGGTGACCCGCAACGGCATCCGGGTCGGCGCGGTGCTGCGCGGCTTCCACGGCATCCTGACCGGCGTGCCCACCTACGACGGCGACGGCAGCGACGCCGCCACGCAGGGCCACGCCGGCTAACGCGCATGGAGACGCGCATCCTGATCTACGCGCCCACCGGCCAGGACGGGCCGCTGGCGGCCAAGGTGCTGGCGCTGGCGCAGATCGACAGCCACGTGTGCGCGACCCTGGCCGACCTGGCCGCGCAGCTCAAGCTGGGCGCCGGCGCCGTGCTGACGGTGGAGGAGGCGCTCGGGCCGGGCGGCTTCAAGCTGCTGCAGGAGTGCGTGGCGCGCCAGCCCGACTGGTCGGACCTGCCGATCATCCTGCTGACCCACCGCGGCGCCGATTCGGCCACGGTGCGCCAGGCGGTGGCCGCGCTGGGCAACCTGAACCTGATGGAGCGGCCGGTGCGCACCTTGACCTTGATCACGGCGCTGCACTCGACGCTGCGTGCCCGCAACAAGCAATACCAGGTGCGCGAGGCGGCGCGCCGCAAGGACGAATTTCTCGCCAGCCTGGGCCACGAGCTGCGCAATCCGCTGGCGCCGATCCGCACGTCGGTGTCGCTGCTGACGCACCTGTATCCGGACGCGGCGCCGGTGGCGCGCATCCGCGACATGGTCGAGCGCCAGGTGCGCCTGCTCACGCGGCTGGTCGACGACCTGCTCGACGTCGCCCGCATCACCAGCGGCAAGATCAAGCTGCAGCGCCAGCTCGTCACGTTGGCGTCGGTGATGAACCACGTCAGCGAGCTGTGTTCGCAGGCGGCCGCCGCCAAGCGCATCCACGTGGCCTGGCAGCTGCCGGCCAGCGAGATCATGCTCAACGCCGACTACGCGCGCGTGGTGCAGATCTTCGCCAACATCCTGTCGAACGCGATCAAGTTCACGCCGCAGGGCGGCAACGTGGTGGTGCGCGCGGGCGTCGACGGCGGCGCCTTGGCGGTGTCGCTGCGCGACAGCGGCATCGGCCTGGATGCCGAGGCGATCCCGCGCATCTTCCGCATGTTCGAGCAAAGCACCACGGTGGTGGGCCAGTTCTCCAGCGGGCTGGGGATCGGCCTGAGCCTGTCGCGCCAGTTCGCCGAGATGCACGGCGGCACGGTCGACGCCCACAGCGAGGGGCCCGGCCTGGGCAGCGAATTCGTCATCCGCCTGCCGGTCGTCAACGACGACGGCGCGCGCGAGCCGGTGCCGCTGGCCTCCCCGGCCGCCGCCGACGGGCGCAAGATGAAGGTGCTGGTGGTGGACGACCACACCGACGCGGCCGACTCGCTGGCGGCGCTGCTGGAGATCGACGGCTTCGACGTGCGCGCCGTGTACGACGGCGCGGCGGCGGTGGCAATGGCCATCGAGAACCAGCCGGACATGATCATCATGGACCTGGGCATGCCGGGCATGGATGGCTACGAGACCGCGCGGGCGATCCGCCAGCGCCCCGGCGCCGAGCGCATCCTGATGCTGGCGCTGACGGGCTGGGGCCAGAGCGACGCGCGGCGCCGCACGGTGGAAGCGGGCTTCGACCACCACCTGGTCAAGCCGGTGGAGCTCGAGCAAATCATCCGCCTGGCCGGCGCCCGCCAGAACCGCGATCAAGTGCAAGCGGCGCGCTAACTCCGGGGTCAGGTCCTAATGCCGCGTAGGGCGGATTGGGCGGGACGCCGTAATCGGCCATGTATGAGCCGCCGACGGCGCGTGCATGGGCGATTACGCTGTGCTAATCCGCCCTCCGTGGTTTAGATGAACGCTTAAGTTAGCTGCATTAGGACCTACTCCGGAGTTTCCTGGCAATCCCACCGATAGGAGCAATGACCATGTCGAACTTCAGCGCGGGCGCGGCGCCCGGCGAACAGGACGCCGACGTCACCGTCGCCGGCGTGAAGATAGCGTGCCGATTCAGCCTGCCCGATGGCGACGCCGTGGGTGCGGTACTGATCGTGCCCGGTTCGCTGTTCAGCGACGTTGATGGAAACTACCCTTCGATGAACATGCGTCCGCACGCGTATGCCGATCTGGCGAGGCAGTTGCGCGCGCGCGGTTTCGCGGTGCTGCGCATGGCCAAGATCGGTCCCGGCACCGGCTCGCAGACGATCAACGCGATGCTGGCGGCGTCGCATGTCGATTTCCACACGCGGGTGGCGGTGGCCGCCGCCGGCCTGGCGCTGCTGCGCGGGCGCGTCGGCGCGCGGCCCGTCATCGTCGCCGGCCACAGCGAGGGTGCGGTGGTGGCGTCGCTGCTCGCCAGCGGCGCGGACGCGAAGGCAATCGATGGCGTGGTGAGTTTATCCGGGCCGGCGACGCCGATCTTCGACGTCATGCGGGCGCAGATCGCGGCGATGGCGCCAGCCGGCGTCGCGCCCGACCTGACGGTGTTCGACCGCACGGTGGCGGCGATACGCGCCGGTGGAGCCCCGCCCGCCGAGGCGGCGCGCGATCCGGCGACGGCGATGCTGGCGACGATGCCGGCAATGGGGCACGCCTACCTGCGCAGCGTGGACCGGGTCGATCCGGTGGCGGCGCTGGCAAAGGTGCGCCAGCCGGTGTTGATCGTGCAGGGAGGACGGGATGCGTCGGTGCCGGCGGAGCACGCCGACCTGCTGCGCGCGGGACGCGGGGGATTGCCGACCGAGGTGGCGCTCTTCCCGACGCTGAACCACTTCTACAAGAACACGCCGCCGAACCTGCCGCCGATGCAATCGATGATGCTGGAAACCGAAAGCGCCCCGGCGGTGGCGGCCGCCATCGCGCAATGGACCACGGTTCCACGTAGGGCGGATTAGCGCGAGGCGCGTAATCCGCCGAGCTCCGCCGGCGGCGCATACATGGTGGATTACGCGCTGCGCGCCAATCCCCCCTACTTCCAATCACCGCGCAGATCGAGAACCTGCTTCTGCAGCCCCTCCGGCGTCACGTCGCGCGGCGGCACCGGCAGCCCCACCGCCAGCGCCAACCGCGAACGCAAGCCGTTGCGGAAGGCGCGCTGGAACACGTTTTCGCCGTTACGGCTCAACAAATGCCCCCACAAGCCACGCA
This sequence comes from Duganella sp., assembly GCA_039916925.1. Classification (GTDB taxonomy): domain Bacteria; phylum Pseudomonadota; class Gammaproteobacteria; order Burkholderiales; family Burkholderiaceae_D; genus Rugamonas. The sequence continues at coordinate 5,743 of JBDSKP010000687.1, read as the reverse complement.
GCGCCATCGGAATCACCGGCACCTTGGAACGCTCGATGATCTTGGCGATGCCGCCCTTGAACTGGTTGATCTCGCCGTCATGCGTCAACCGCCCCTCGGGGAAGATACACACCAGATCCCCCTCGTGCAGCGCCTGGGCGATATCGACATACGCCTTCTCCATCAGCCACGGATCCTCCTTGGCCGGCGCGATCGGAATCGCGCGCGCGGTGCGGAAGATCCACCCGAGCAGCGGCAGCTTGAAGATGCGGTGATCCATCACGAAGCGGATCGGCCGCGGGCTGGCCGCGCCGATGACGATGGCGTCGACATAGCTGACGTGGTTGCACACCAAAACCGCCGCGCCTTCGGCCGGAATCCGGTCGGCGTCGATGGTGCGCACGCGGTGCACCGTGTGGATCAGCATCCAGGCCAGGAAGCGCATCAGGAACTCCGGCACCAGCGAGAAGATATACAGCGCCACGACCGCGTTGAGCAGCGCCGTCACCAGGAACAGCTGCGGTATCGTCAGGCCCTGCCCGAGCAGCACGATGGCCACGCCGGCCGCCGCCACCATGAACAGCGCGTTGAGGATGTTCATGCCGGCGATGGTGCGCGAGATGTGCGCCGGGTCGCAGCGCGTCTGGATCAGCGCGAACAACGGCACGATGAAGAAGCCACCGAACATGCCGATCATCAGCACGTCGAACAGGATGCGCCACGTGCCGGCGTGCGCCATCAGCTCAAAGGCGCCCAGGTGCGGGCCGGCCGCCAGCGCGCCGCCGCCGGCGGTGAAGGCGACGCTGGCGAAGTACAGGTCGACGCCGAACAGCGTCAGGCCGATGGAGCCGAACGGCACCAGGCCGATCTCCACCTTGCCGCCGGACAGGCGCTCGCACAACAGCGAGCCGCTGCCCACACCCAGCGAAAACACCGTCAACAACAGCACGAACACGCCATGGTCGCCGTGCAGGTAGTCCTTGGCGTAGACCGGGAACTGCGCCAGCACCAGCGCGCCGTAGAACCAGAACCACGAGTTGCCGAGCATCGACTGGAACACGACGCGGTTCTTGCGCGAGAAATTAAGATTGCGGAACGATTCGGCGACGAAGTTCCAGTTGATCCTCAGGTCCGGCGCCGGCGCCGGGGATACGGGGATGCGGTAGCTCGCCGCCAGGCCAAGCAGGGCCACGCCGATGGTGGCGCAGGCTTCGAACAGGATGCCGTTGGGACGCTGCACGATCAGCACCGCGCCCAGTATCTCGCCGAGCAAAATGCCAACAAAAGTGCCCATCTCGGTGACGCCGTTGCCGCCGATGAGTTCCTCGGGCTTGAGCTGCTGCGGCAGATACGCGTATTTGACGGGGCCGAACAACGTCGAGTGCACGCCCATGCCGACCACCGCCACGATCAGTAGCCACAGATTGTGCGTGACCCAGCCCAGGCCCGCGATGCACATGATGGCCAACTCGAGCCACTTGACGAAGCGCGTCAGGCCGGCCTTTTCGAACTTGTCGGCCACCTGCCCGGCGGTGGCCGAGAACACCACGTAGGGCAGGATGAACAGGCCGGGAATCAGGTTGGTGATCAGCGACGGCGACAACGTCGTCCAACTGAGCGCATCGAAGGTGAGGATGACCACCAGCGCGGTCTTGAACAGATTGTCGTTGAACGCGCCGAGGAACTGGGTCCAGAAAAACGGCGCGAAGCGGCGTTGCGTCAACAGGGAAAACTGATTGGGCTGGCTCATATCGTTCGAATCCGTGCTGTGTGGAAATTCCGGAAGATTGAGCGGATTATAACCGCAGGCCGCCGGTCCCCGGCATGCCATATTGGAAGTGACCGGTGAGCCAGATCAAAGGGTTCGTCCGGCGATACTTAGCAATCCGGCGGCCTTCGACAGGTGCAGCGCCGCGTAGCCGAGCAGGGTCGCCCCGCCCATCCACAGCCAGGCGCGCAGGCCGCCGCGGGCCACGAAGGCGAGCGACATCGCGCCCACCCACACCGGGAAGAACATCAGCAGCCATGGCAGCGTGGTGCGCGCCTGGTCGTGACTAAGCAGCGCGCAGATGCCGATCACGATCACCGCCAGCGGCAAGCCGAGAAGGACGGCGGCCGTCGACTTACCCCACATGGCGCGCCCCCGGCCTGGCTTGCGCCCGCGGCCCCCGGCGGCGCAGCCAGGCGTCCGCGTAAGGCAGCGCGACGAGCGCCGTCATGAAGCCGGACAGCGCGACGCACACGCCGCACCAGACGCCGTAGTCCTGCGCCGCCGCCGCCGCCGCGCCGGTGGCCAGCGGCACCGACAACCAGCGCGGAAAGTGGCGGCGCGCCAGCGCGGCCGGCCACAAGGTTTGATGCGGCGAGGCCAGATATAAACACAGGGCGGCCAATGCCGCCACGACGATGCTGATCCAGTTCACAGCGTCCCTCCGAGCCATAAACCTCGATATTAAATGAGAATGATTTTCATTCCAAGACAAATTTATCGATTTGGCACTCAATCGCGGGACCGCCGGCGCGTGCGCTGGCTACAACGGCTTGATCCCCACCAGATTAATCAGCGTCTCCTCGCGCACCACCTTCGGCTTGATGCGCAACACCGTCTCCAGCATCCCGAGATCCTCGCGGCTCCACCAAAGGAACGGATACGCCACCGCGCTATCGGGCACCGAGAAACCGGCCGCGCGCACCATCGCCAGATACTCCGGCGCCGTCTTCTGCACATCCATCGGATGGCGGAACAGCAGGCGGATGATCCACGAATGGATATAGCGCCTGGTCGACTCGGCGAACAGCAGCACCCCGCCCGGCTTGAGCACGCGGAAGAACTCCTGGATCGCCCGCTCCTGGTCGATCAGGTGATGGAAGGTCTGGTGACAAAACAGCAGATCGACCGAATTGTCCTCCAGCTTGATGTTCGAACTGGAGCAGCAAATAAAGTCGGCCGCGATGTCGAGCGCCGCCACCTCCTTCGCCGCCTCTTGCAGCATCTCCGGATCGATGTCCATGCCGATCAAGCGCTTGGGCGCGAAGCGCTGGCGCAGCTTGCCCAGCGACCGCCCGAAGCCGCAGCCCACGTCGGCCACCACGTCGTAGCCACGCCGGTCGGCCGGCATCATGCGCTCCAGATCCACTAGCGCGCGTTCGAGCACATGGACGGTCCAGGTCTCGGTGCGCAGGAACCATTTGCCGAACGCCGTCTCCGGCACATGGGGATCGCTGGAAGGCTGCATTGAATCGAAATTGGCGCTCATAAGATCATCATCTACATTGGTTTATAAAATTCCGGGTGCGCGAAATCCGCGCCAATTCACGTACAATAACCATCCCTCGTCGTCCGTTGAACCCGTGTTAGTCCTTCGTCATCATCTGCTGCTTGCAACGTTGTCACTGCTGCTATCGAACGCCGCCGCAGGCCCACACACGTCCGAACCCGCTTCAACACCGGCACCCGCGCCGGTGCGGTTTCTGCTGACCTTCGACGACGGCCCGGCCGCCGCCGACAGCGACAATCCCACCGTGCATATCCTCGAGACGCTGGCCCGCAACCCGCTGCAGGACAACATCAAGGCCGTGTTCTTCACCCAGACCCGCGCCTGGCACGGCGGCGGCACCGAGACCGGCCGCGCGCTGATCAAGCGCGAACACGACGAAGGCCACATCGTCGCGCTGCACAGCGCCACGCTGTTCCACTCGAACCATCGCTTCATGAGCAAGAAGACGCTGGACCAATCGATGCAAAAAGGCGTCGACGATCTGGCCGGCGTCACCGGCGTCGCCCCCAAGCTGGTGCGCCCGCCATTCTGGGCCTATGATGCGGAGACGCTGGAATCGTATCGCCAGCACGGCATGCGCATGCTGCTCACCGACCTCAATGCCAACGACGGCAAAATCTACGGCATCAACTTCAGCCTGCACAAACGGTCGAACATGCTGACCCACCTGGCCGAGACGCGCAAGCGCTGGGCGGCCGGCGCCATGCCGGTGGTTGACGGCAGCACACCGGTCGTCGTCACCTTCCATGACGTCAACACCTACACATCGCGCCATATCCAGGAATACATGGACATCCTGATCGACGTCGCGCGCGAGCTCAATGTGCCGCTCGCGGCCAAGCCGTTCTATGACGACCGCGATGAGCTGGAGCGCGCCGCGCTGGCCAGCACCGTCGTCAGCGCCGACGCCAAGCCGCAGCTGCCAGGGCTTTGGAACTGGCTGTGGCAATGATCTGGGCAATAGCCATTTATGTGCCGCCGGCGGCGCATGCATGGCGGATTACGCTTCGCTAATCCGCCCTACGTGTTTCAGATTCAGATTCGGATAACCGTCTCAGGCCAGGCTGACGATTTCTATCGTCGGCACCGCGTCCAGCGGCTGCCCGCTGCACACCACCACCGACAACTCCCCGTGCGGCACGGCGACACAATGTCCGCCAACGCCCCCGCCCAGCTTGAAGCGCGCTTCCTTCTCGCTCCACATCCGGTAAAACCCGTCGACCCGCCGCGCCTCCGGCAAGCCCTGCCAACGCGACACCTCGCGCGCATCGAACGCCTGCGCGGCCAACGCCGCCAGATCACGCCCGGCATCGAGCATCTCGATATCCAACCCCAGCGCCGTCTGCGCGCTGACCACGCAAGCGACCCACCGGCCGCTATGCGCGATGCTAAACCCCGGCATGCCGCCTTTGACAACCGGCGACACCAGCAACGGCGCCTTGCCAACCTGCTCTTCCAGCTGAATCTCGCGCGGCGGCACGTTCAGCAAGCGTCCCAACGCCATGCGCAGCAAAACGCGGCCGACGACAAACTGGCGCAGCCGCTGCGCGCGGACGAAACGCTGATAGCGCGCCACCTCGCCGGCGGACAACCAATCGCGGAAACGCAGCAAATCGGCATCCGCCACCGCGTCCGCGTCGACCATCCACAGCATAGCGTTAGCCATGTAAGCCGCAGATTACTTGGCCAGCTTGACGAAATCGCCCTTCAGCGCGACGCCGGCCATGATGGCGCCGTCGGCACACTCGTACTCGGTCTGGCTGGCGAATTCCTGATCCCTGAAATTGCTGACGATATTGACCACCGCGTCCGCGCCCACTTCCGTGGCGCGCTTCTGCAGGGCCAGCATGGCGGACAGGAACACCCAGTTGCAGGCTTTTTCGGAGGACTTGCCGAAGCCGTTGGTGCGCTGGCTAGTCTTGTCCGAGGTGATCTTGCTCGCCACTTTAGGCGTCGGCTGGTCGGCGAAGTAGAACTTCACCGTGTCGCCCAGGCGCTGCTGCGCGTCGTTGGCGGCCATGGCGCCGGCGATAGGGAACTTGATCATCTTGTCTTCGGCCGAAGCCGAGAACGAGGCGGTGAGCGAAACAGTCAGCAGGGCTGCGACAGCGATCGTTTTTTTCATGGTTGTTTTCCTATTTGACGTACCGTTTGAAAATCAGTGAAGTATTGATACCGCCGAAGGCGAAGTTATTCGACATCACATACTCGCATTGCAGCGCGCGGCCCGCGCCGGTGATGTAATCGAGCGGCGCGCACTCGCCGTCCACGCGCTCCAGATTGATGGTCGGCGCGAACCAGCCCTCGCGCATCATCTCGATGCTGATCCACGCTTCGAGCGCGCCGCACGCGCCCAGCGTGTGGCCCATATAGCTTTTCAGGGAACTGATCGGCGTCTTGTCGCCGAACACCGCCAGCGTCGCCTGCGATTCGGCGATATCGCCCTGCTGCGTGCCGGTCCCGTGGGCGTTGATGTAGCCGATGTC
>JBDSKP010000686.1:0-3111 GCA_039916925.1 Duganella sp. | reverse complement strand
GCCGCCGATGACGACCTCGCCGAAGGCCTCGATCACCCGGCCGGCCGCGGCCGTGCCCTCATGGCCGTGCAGCAGCACCACCCGGGTCGACGCCACGTTCAACGTCAGCCGCAGCATCGTGGTGGCCAGGATCACCGTCGGGAACACCGAGAAGTCCAGCGGCCGCTTGGCCGACACGGCCACCATGATGACGATCAGGGCCAGCACGATGTTGAACGTGAACATCACGTCCAGCAGGATGGGCGGCAACGGCAGGATGATCATCGCCAGGATCACCAGCAGGAAGACCGGTGTGGCGAACTTGTGGCGACGCGCTTCGGCGATCAACCGCTGGAGAAAATTCATGACTGCTTAACCTCGCTCATGGATGTTGGTACGACGACTTCACTCGGAAACGCCGGCTCGGCGGCGCACCGCCCGACCCGGAATGCTTTCAGCTGCAGCACATAGTTCAGCACCTGCGAGACCGCCTGGTACAGCTGCACCGGGATCTGCTGGTTGACCTGGCTGGTGTTGTAGATGGCGCGCGCCAGCGGCGCCAGCTCCATCACTTCGATCTTGTGTTCGCTGGCGATCTGGCGGATGTAGAGCGCCATCTCGTCGACGCCCTTGGCCACCACGTACGGTGCCTCGGCGCGGTCGTGGTCGTACTTGAGGGCGACCGCGTAATGCTCCGGGTTGACGATCACGACGTCGGCGCCGGGCACGGTCTTGCGGGCGCTGTTGCGCGCCAGCGCGCGCTGCAGCTGGCGGATCCGGCCCTTCACCTCCGGCCGGCCCTCGGTCGACTTGTGCTCTTCCTTCTGGTCCTGCTTGCTCATGCGCTGCTGCTTGGCGAAGAAGAACGCCTGCGCCGGCACGTCGATCAGCGCGAAGATGATGAACACGGCGATCATCGCCATCAGGCCGTCGAGCATCAGGTTCGAGCCGTTGACCATCGCCTGCCCCATCGGCATGTGCTGCAGGCGCATGTAGTCGCGCACGCTCGAGCGGGCCACGTGGACCAGCACCGCGATCAGCACGCCGGCCTTGGCGATCGACACCAGCAGCTCGAAGCCGTGCTTGGCGCTGAACAGCCGGCCCAGGTTGGCGGCCGGGCTCAACCGGCTCAGCTTGGGCGCCCAGTGCGTGGTGCTGACCACCCAGCCGCCCGGCACCATCGCCCCCAGCACGATGAACAGCGGCACCACGAACAGCGGCAGCACCATCTGGATGAACAGCCACATGGCGCTGCCGAACACGGTCGACATCGCGTTGTCGATCGAGCCGGTGCTGTCGAACGGCGCGAAGCTCTGGTGGAAGATCTCGTGGAACTCCTGCATATAGGTCGGCAGCAGGTAGACAAACAGCTTGAGGCTGACCAGGATGCCGATCGCCGTCGACAGGTCGCGCGAGCGCACCACCTGCCCTTCGTCGCGCGACTTCTTGAGCTTCTGCTGTGAAGCCTTTTCGGTTTTATCGCCGGTGCTGTTGTCAGCCATGGCCCGCCGCCTGCATCTGCTGGCGGATCAGCTCCAGCACCTGGTTGGTCATGCGCACGTAGTGGTCGGGGATGAAGCGCACCACCTCGGCCAGCATCAGCAGGCCGAAGATGGTGATCACCGAAAAGCCCAGCGCGAACAAATTCAAGCTCGGCGCGACGCGGTTCAGGAAACCGAAGCCCAGTTGCACCACCAACGTCGAAAACACGATCGGGATCGCCAGCAACATCGCCGCCGAAAAGATCCAGGCGACGTTGTAGGCCACCGCGTTGAGCAGCATCGGCGCGTAGCCCTGCCCCAGCGGCCAGGCGCGGAAGCTCTGGCCGATGATGTTGGCGATCACCAGGTGGCCGTCGATGGCGAAAAACACGACGATCGACAGCACCGACAGCAGCGCCGACACCACGTCCGACGACTGGCCGTTCATCGGGTCGTTCATGACCGCCATCGAAAAGCCCATCTGCGACGACACCATGAAGCCGAGCACGCCGACGACCGACATGGCGAAGTGGAACGCCAGCCCCAGCACGAAGCCGATCAGCGCCTGCTCGATGGTGGCCACCACGCCGTGCAGCGAGAACGGGTCGATGCCATAGTTACCCACGCCGTCGACCGCGCCGGTGGCCGGCAGCATCAGCACCGCCAGCACCAGCGCGATCAGGATGCGCACCGTCACCGGCGTGACGGCCTCGCCCAGCACCGGGGCGCCGATGAACATCGCCAGGATGCGGCAGAACGGCCACCAGATCGCGGTGAGCATCGGCAGCAGCTGGGCCAGGACCGGTTCCATGTCGGGTGCGCGGGAGCGGGCTAGCCGACCAGGGTGGCGGCGCGGGTGAAGATGGAGACGCAGAAATCCATCAGGTAGCCGGCCATCCAGCGGCCCATCAGGATGATGGCCAGCAAGGTGACCAGCAACCTGGGCAGGAAACTGAGCGTCTGCTCGTTGATCTGCGTGGCCGCCTGCACCAGCGCCACCAGCAGGCCCATGATCAGTCCGGGCACCACCAGCAGGATCACCAGCAGCATGACGATGTGCAGCGATTCGACCACCAGGTCGACGGCAACTTCAGGAGTCAGCATCGGGCTCGCCTCTTTGAATCAACACGCTCAATACGCCTGCACGCTCGTGACGAGCGTGTTGACGGTCAGGGTCCAGCCGTCGACCAGCACGAACAGCAGCAGCTTGAACGGCAGCGAAATGACCAGCGGCGACAGCATCATCATGCCCATCGCCATCAGCACCGACGACACCACCAGGTCGATCACCAGGAATGGAATAAACAGCATGCAGCCGATCTGGAACGCGGTCTTGAGCTCGGAGAGCACGAACGCGGCCAGCTTGACGGTGAACGCGTGCTCGGACGGCACCGTGATCTTGTCCTCGCCGGCCAGGTGGGCGATCTGCTGCAGCGCCGCCTTGCTCGTTTGCGCCAGCATGAAGCGCGACACCGGCTTTTCGGCGATCTGCAGCGCCGTCTCCAGGCCGATCTTGTCCTGGTCGTACGGCACGAAGGCGTCGGTCCAGATCTGGTCGCCGATCGGGCGCATCACCAGCAAGGTCAAAATCAGCGCGACGCCGGTGATGACCCGGTTGGGCAAGCCCTGCTGCAGGCCCAACGCCTGGCGC
>JBDSKP010000685.1:0-4960 GCA_039916925.1 Duganella sp. | reverse complement strand
CAGCCCCTCGCAAGCCGTCAGCAAACGCGCCCGCTGTCCGCCGTCGTCCACCAGCGTCCGCACCCGCGCGGCGGACGCGGATACCCGCGCGCCGCCGTCGGCCGGCGCGTGCAGGCGGCGGTGCAGCTCCTGCTGCCCGAGGATGCTGGTGCCGCGCGCCAGTTGCGCGCTGTATTGGGGCAGCAGCATATCGTCCCAGGTCTGCGCGTCGAGCGCGCCGCGCCCACCGTCGACGAGACGCTGATACAGCGCCACGTCGCTGGCGACATACGGAAAGTCGACGATATCGCCGGCCGGCATGGCGGGAAGCAGAAACCGGGTAAGCCTGTCGATCAAGGTCATGAATAAGAGATAAAAGGTGAAGAAACGTGTCCATCCCCGCATATCGTTCCAATTGGTAAAATATCAACCCACCCGGACGCGGCCGCGGACAAACCGGACACTCCGGACAGCGGACGGATCGGCAAATCCCTGTGGATTCAAGCACTTACGGCTTGGCACGAATCATGCGGAGGATGCGATATCTTTTTCTCAATGACCACCATGATCCGCGACACCTCCAGCCAAGACGCCGTCATCGCCGCCCCCAGGGGCCACACGGCCAAGCGCCGCCTCGTCATCGCCGCCGGCGCCATCGCCCTGCTGGCGGGGGCGTACTGGCTGTTCCACACCTGGCGCGGCAGTGACCATTCGGTCAGCATGTCGCGCCTGCGTATCGCCGAGGTCACGCGCGGCACCCTGATCCGCGACGCCGCCGTCAACGGCCGCATCGTCGCCGCCATCAGCCCCACGCTGTATTCGACGTCCGCCGCCACCGTCACGCTGAAGGCCGCCGCCGGCGACACCGTCAAGAAGGGCGACGTGCTGGCGGTGCTCGAATCGCCCGACCTGTCGGACGCGCTCAAACGCGAACAATCGGCCTACGCGCAGATCGAGGCCGACGTCGAACGCCAGAAGATCCTGGCCCGCAAACAAAAGCTGCTGGCCCGGCGCGACGCCGACACCGCCGAAATCGACCGCCTGTCCGCCCAGCGCACGCTGGAGCGCTACGACGCCGTGGCCAACGATGGCATCGTCGCCAAGATCGACTACCAGAAGGCCAAGGACGCGTTGAACTCCGCCGAGATCCGCGCCCGCCACGCCCGCCAGGCGGCCGAACTGGAAAGCGACAACGTGGCGCTGGAGCTGACCTCGAAGGTCAAACAACTCGAGCAGCAGCGCATGGTGCTGTCGAACGCCCAGCGCCGCGTCGACGAGTTGACGGTGCGCGCGCCGGTCGACGGTTTCATCGGCACGCTGTCGGTGGCCAACCGCAGCGTGGTGCCGCTCAACACGCCGCTTATGACCCTGGTCGACCTGTCCAAGCTGGAGGTCGAACTGGAGGTGCCCGAGACCTACGTCGCCGACATCGGCCTGGGCATGAGCGCCGAGATCAACGTCGGCACCGGCACGGCCACCGGCAAGCTGTCGGCGCTGTCGCCCGAGGTGGTCAAGAACCAGGTGCTGGCGCGGGTGCGCTTCAACGGCGCCCAGCCGGCCGGCCTGCGCCAGAACCAGCGCGTCACCGCGCGCCTGCTGATCGACGAAAAACCCAACACGCTGATGGTGCGGCGCGGCCCGTTCGTCGAATCCGAGGGCGGCCGCTTCGCCTACGTGGTCCACGACGGCATCGCCATCCGCACCCCGATCAAGATGGGCGCCACCAGCGTCTCCGCCGTGGAGATCCTCGATGGCCTGAAACAAGGCGACAAGATTGTCATCGCCGGCAGCGAAACGTTCGAGAACGCCGTGCGCGTCTCGATCAACAACTAATCCACTCGAAACCGACACGAAGGAATCCATTATGCTGCGCATGCAAAACCTGAGCAAAGTCTATCGCACCCACATGATCGAAACCCACGCGCTGCGTGGCTTCGAGATCAACGTCAAGCAGGGCGAGTTCGTCACCGTCACCGGCCCTTCCGGCTCCGGCAAGACCAGCTTCCTCAACATCGCCGGCCTGCTCGAGGAATTCACCGACGGCGAGTACATCCTCGACGGCATCAACGTCAAGGGCATGGACGACAACGCGCGTTCGCGCCTGCGCAACGAGAAGCTGGGCTTCATCTTCCAGGGCTTCAACCTGATCCCGGACCTGTCGTTGTTCGACAATGTCGACGTGCCGCTGCGCTACCGCGGCTTCAACGCCGCCGAGCGCAAGGAGCGCATCGAGGACGCGCTGTCCAAGGTCGGCCTGGCCTCGCGCATGAGGCACTATCCGGCCGAGCTGTCCGGCGGCCAGCAGCAACGCGTGGCGATCGCGCGCGCGCTGGCCGGCTCGCCCAAGCTGCTGCTGGCCGACGAACCGACCGGCAACCTCGACACGCAAATGGCGCGCGGCGTCATGGAACTGCTCGAGGAGATCAACGCCCAGGGCACCACCATCCTGATGGTCACGCACGATCCGGAGCTGGCGGTGCGCTCGCAGCGCAACGTCCACATCATCGACGGCCAGGTGTCGGACCTGGTGCGCAAGGCGCCGTCGCTGTTTGATGCCAATGCCAATGCCAATGCCAACGCCCATGCCAACGCCGCCGACGGCAAGTCGCATGTCGCCTAAGGGGACCCGCATGTTCCAATACTACTTCATGCTCGGCCTGCGCAGCCTGCGCCGCAATCCGGCGCTGACCGCACTGATGGTGCTGACCTTGGCCATCGGCGTGGCCGCCAGCATCGCCACGTTGACCATCCTGCACGTGATGTCGGGCGATCCGATCCCCAGCAAGAGCGACCGCCTGTTCGTGCCGCTGGTCGACAACGGCCCGCTCGAAGGCTGGTCGCCGGCCGACGGTCCCAACGACAGGCAGATCAGCTACCGCGACGCCGTCAATCTGCTGGGTGGCAAGGCCGGCGAGCGCCGCACGGCCATCTACGGCATCGCCGTGGCGATCGAGCCGGCGCGCAAGGACATCGGCGTGTTCAACGCCAGCGGCATCGCCCCGGGCGGCGATTTCTTCAACATGTTCGAGGCGCCCTTCCTGCACGGCCAAGGCTGGAGCCCGGCCGACGACAAGGCCGGTGCCGACGTCGTGGTCTTGAGCCGCAAGCTGTCCGAAAAACTGTACGGCGACGCCGACCCGGTCGGCCAGCGCATGACCATGGGCGGCTTCCAGTACCAGATCGTCGGCGTGCTCGATACCTGGAACGTGGTGCCGCGCTTCCACCGCGTGATCGGCAGCAAGGATGGCGCCTTCAACGAGGAGGAGGAGCTGTACATCCCCTTCTCCAGCGCCATCCGCCACGAGATGCAGCGCAACGGTAGCACCAGCTGCAGCAGCGATGTCGGCCCCGGCTTCAAAGCATTCCTGGACTCCGAGTGCACGTGGATCCAGTTCTGGTTCGAGACGCGCAGCGGCGCCGATCGCGCCGAGCTGCAAAGCTTCCTGGACAGCTACGCGATCGAGCAGCGCAAGCTCGGACGGCTCAAGCGCAACGCCCCCAACAAGCTGTACGACGTGCGCGAATGGCTCGACTACCTGAAGGTGGTCGCCAACGACAGCAAGCTGTCGGCCTGGCTGGCGTTCGGCTTCCTGGTCCTGTGCCTGGTCAACACCATCGGCCTGCTGCTGGCCAAGTTCTCCGTGCGCGCCGCCGAAGTGGGCATCCGCCGCGCGCTGGGCGCCTCGCGCCGCGAGATCTTCAATCAGTTCCTGATCGAGACCACGGTGGTCGGCCTGGCCGGCGGGGCGCTCGGGCTGCTGCTGGCGTTCGGCGCGCTGGCGCTGATCGCCATGCAGTCGAAGGCGCTGACGGTGGTGGCTCACATGGACTGGGTCATGCTGCTGACGACCTTCGCGCTGGCCGTGCTGTCGGCCGTGCTGGCCGGGCTGCTGCCGACCTGGCGCGCCTGCCAGGTCACGCCGGCGCTGCAACTCAAATCCCAATAAACGAGGCCGTTCATGGAAATCCGTCCCATACTATCCGCGCTGTTGCGCAACAAGACCGGCCCGATCCTGGTGGCCGTGCAGGTGGCGCTGAGCCTCGCCATCCTGGCCAACGCGCTGCACATCGTGCAGGTGCGCCAGGCCGTGTCGGCGCGCGCCAGCGGCATCGCCAACGAGCAGGACGTCATCAGCCTGCAGATCCGCCACCTCAAAAACGGCGGCCACGAGGACCAGCTGGCGGTGCAGCGCGCCGAAACGGCCACCATGCGCGCGGTGCCGGGCGTGATGTCGGTGGCGTCCACCAGCCAGATTCCGCTGTCGCGCTCCGGCAACTATAGCAGTCTGTCGATCGACCGCAAACAGCTCAAGACCATCGCCACGACGACCACCTACTTCGGCGCCGATTCGCTGATCAAGACGTGGGGCCTGCAACTGGTCGAGGGCCGCGACTTCGTGCCCAGCGAGGTGCCGGAAATCGACCAGAACACCAGCAACGATTTCTCCAAGCTCGCCATCATCACGCGGGCGCTGGGCGAGAAGCTGTGGCCCGGCCAGAGCAGCTTTGTCGGCAAGAGCTTCTTTTTCGGCATAGGCAACGACGCCAAAGAGGTGCGCGTGATCGGCGTGGTCGAGAAACTGCAAACCCCGGGCGCGGAGCTCAAGGAGGGCGGCGAGTTCTCGACCCTGGTGCCGGTGCGCCTGACCGGCGACGACGTGAACGGCTACACCGTGCGCGCCGAGCCGGGCCAGTTGGACCGCGTCATCAAGGAGACGGCGGCGGCGCTGACGGCCGCCTCGCCGACGCCGGTGATCGTCAAGACCAGGTCCATGATCGAAATCCGCACCGCCCGCTACCGCGCCGACCAAGCGATGGCTTGGATGCTGGTGACGGTCAGCGTGCTGCTGTTGCTGATCACCGCCAGCGGCATCGTCGGCATGGCCAGCCTGTGGGTGACGCAGCGCCGCAAGCAGATCGGCGTGCGGCGCGCGCTCGGGGCGCGCCGCATCGACATCCTGCGCTACTTCGTCACCGAGAA
>JBDSKP010000684.1:0-4815 GCA_039916925.1 Duganella sp. | reverse complement strand
GCGCGATCACCTCGCGCACGTCGTACGGCTTGCGCGGGTCGGCCGGGATCACGCCGTACAGCTCCCGCGACGGGTAGTTCGGCTCGCTGGCTTGGCGCAGCGCGCCCTGTTGCGGCTTGACGCGGTTCAGGTTGGCGACGATGCTGCGCGCCAGCGACAGCGCGTGCAGATCGTTTTGCGCCAGGTGGTCGACCACGCCGGACAAGCGCGTGTGCACGTCGCCGCCGCCCAGGTCTTCGGCCGTCACCACTTCACCGGTGGCCGCTTTGACCAGCGGCGGGCCGCCGAGGAAAATCGTGCCCTGCTCCTTGACGATGATCGATTCGTCGCTCATCGCCGGCACGTAGGCGCCGCCGGCGGTGCAGGAACCCATCACCACGGCGATCTGCGGAATGCCCTTGGCCGACAGATTGGCCTGGTTGTAGAAGATGCGGCCGAAATGGTCGCGGTCGGGGAAGACGTCGTCCTGGTTCGGCAGGTTGGCGCCGCCGGAGTCGACCAGGTAGACGCAGGGCAGATTGTTCTGGTCGGCGATTTCCTGGGCGCGCAGGTGTTTCTTGACCGTCATCGGATAGTAGGTGCCGCCCTTGACGGTGGCGTCGTTGCAGACGATGACGCACTCCTGCCCGGCCACGCGGCCGATGCCGGTGATGATGCCGGCCGCCGGCGTGGCGTCGGCGCCGCCGGCGTCGCGGTACATGCCGTAGGCGGCCATCTGCGACAGTTCGAGGAACGGCGTGCCGGGATCGAGCAGCATCTGCACGCGGTCGCGCGGCAGCAGCTTGCCGCGCCCGACGTGCCTGGCCGACGCCGTCTCGCCGCCGCCGGCCGCGATTTGCGCGACCTTGGCGCGCAGGTCGTCGACGACCGCTTGCATGGCGGTGGCGTTGGCCTTGAAGTCCTCGCTGCGGGGATTGAGCTTGCTTTCGATCTGCGGCATTGTTTTTCCTTTGTGCGCGTGGTCTCGCACGCGTCGTGTTGGCTATTCGGGAAAACTACCGTCAACGTAAAACCAGCGCGGGCCGCCGTCGGCCGGCTCGCGCACGAAGTTGCTGATCTCGTGCAGGCGCTGCGCCCGGCCGTTCACCTTGAAACGGGCGACGAATTCGACCGTGTCGCGGTCCGGATCGGCTGCGGGCGAGGTTGCCTCTGATGCAACTCCTGCTTTACGTTGACGTAAACGTAAAGCGGATTTTACCTCAAGTCCCAGCCATTGCAATTTTTCTTCGTCGCTCATGATCGGCTCGGCGGGCCGGGTGCTGGCGTGCCAGGTGGCCAGCAGGTAGGCTTCGTCGCGCAGCCCATAGGCGGTATAGCGCGAGCGCATCAGCGTCTCGGCGGTGGGCGCGATGGCGGCGCCTTCGATATAGGGGCCGCAGCAGGCGGCGTAGGACGGGCCGCCGCAAGGGCAGCCGGCTGGCGCGGCGGACTTCTTGGACATGGATGGAGGGACTGGCTGGTGTGACAAGCCAGCATTATCCGCCAAATGGGCCGCTCGCGCAGCGCTTGAAGTGACGCCGGCGGCACTAAATATCGTGTTTTACAGTCGAGCGGGCGCGCGGATTTCCCATATCGCTATTACACTAGGGGTGTTAGGAGAAACAAATGAGCCAGAGTGGTTTTGAATTCAAGGCGGACGCCAACGACAGTTCGCCGCTGTACATGCAGATTGCGCGGAAATTGAGCGACGATGTGCATAACGGCCGCTATCAGGTCGACCAGGCGCTGCCGTCGGAGCGGGCGCTGTCGGAGTTGCTCAACGTGTCGCGGGTGACCGCGCGCAAGGCCATCGACCAGCTGGTCGACCAAGGATTGGTGGTGCGCCGCCGCGGTTCGGGCAATTACATCGCGCCGCGCATCGAGCAGCCGCTGTCGAACCTGACCAGTTTCTCGGAGCAATTGCAGCAGCGCGGCCACGTGCCGGGCTCGCGCTGGCTCAAGCGCGCGATCGTCACGCCGACGCCCGAGGAGCAGCTGAGCCTGGGCCTGTCGCCGTATTCGAAGGTGGCGCGGCTCGAGCGCCTGCGGCTGGCCGACGACGTGGTCATGGCCTACGAGGTCAGCGTGCTGCCGCAGACTGTGCTCAACGACCCGAACGCGGTGGGCGCCTCGCTGTACCAGTATCTCGACAGCATCGGCCAGTCGCCGGTGCGGGCGCTGCAGCACATCCGCGCGATGAACGCGTCGGCCGAGCTGGCGCGCCAACTGGGCGTGCCGGAAGGGCAAGCTCTGCTGTACATTACGCGTATCGCCTATCTGGAATCGGGCGAGGCGATGGAATTGACCCATTCCTATTGTCATAGTGACCATTATGATTTTGTCGCGGAGATGCGCCGCGCCACTTGATGTTTCGTGGATCACGTGGATTCTTACTTGAACTTTCCCGCCTATGCTGAAGACCGAGACGCCGAGTACGCTGCACCCGCAACTGGACCAGTACCCGGTGGACGCTTTGGTCGACGCGCTGATCGACGACCAGGCGCACGCGGTGCGCGTGGTGCAAGCGGCCGCGCCCGCCATCGGCGCGGCCGTCGAGGCGATGACGCCGCGCATCGCCGGCGGCGGACGCCTGATCTATGTCGGCGCCGGCACGTCGGGCCGGCTGGGCATCCTCGATAGCGTCGAACTGTTCCCCACGTTTTCCTGGCCGCACCAGCGCGCCGTCGCGCTGCTCGCCGGCGGCGTCGGCGCCATGTTCGAGGCGGTCGAGGGCGCCGAGGACGACCGCGCCAAGGGCGCCTCCGACCTGCGGCTGGTGTATCCGGGCTTTAACGACGTGGTGTTGCTGGTGGCCGCGTCCGGCACGACGCCTTACGTGCTGGGCGCGTTGCAGGCGGCGCGCACGGTGGGCGCCCTGACGGTGGGCATCGCCAACAACCCCGGCACGCCGCTGGTGGCCGGCGCCGACGTCGGCATCACGCTCGACACGGGCCCGGAAGTGATTTCCGGCAGCACCCGGCTGAAGGCCGGCACGGCGCAAAAGATCGTGCTCAACACCTTGTCGAGCGCGCTGATGGTGCGCTTGCACAAGGTCTACGGCAACCTGATGGTCGACGTGCAGGCCACCAACACCAAACTGGTCGGGCGCGCCATTCAGCTGACCATGCACGCCACCGGCGCCGACGCCGACGCCGCGCGCGGCGTGCTCGAGCGATGCCATTTCCAGGTCAAGGTGGCCATCGTCGCGCTGCTCAAACAGCTGGACGTGGAGCAGGCGCAGGCGCTGCTCGACGCCGCGCAAGGCGACGTGCGCGCGGCGCTGCGCCCGCGCGGCGAATAACGATCGGAATAACGATCGGAATAACGATCAAACCGGCAACGGCCGCGCGCGTACGGCGGCGGCCGCCTCGAAAGGAAGTATGAAGTCAGCGCAAGAACGCAGTCCGTGGACCTGGGTGCCCAGCATTTCATTTAGCCAGGCGGTGCCCTACGTGGCGGTGATGATGTTGTCGACGGTGATGTATAAAAACCTCGGCATTTCCAACACCGACCTGGCGTTCTACACGGCCTGGCTGTACCTGCCGTGGGTGATCAAGCCGCTGTGGTCGCCGCTGGTCGAGCTGGTCGGCACCAAGCGGCGCTGGATTGTGCTGCTGCAACTGCTGACGGGCGCCGCGCTGGCGATGGTGGCGCTGACCTTGCACCTGCCGCAATTTTTCGCCGTGAGCCTGGCCGTGCTGTGGCTGATGGCGTTCAGCTCGGCCACGCACGATATCGCCTCCGACGGCTACTACATGCTGGGCCTGCCCACGCAGGGCCAGCAGGCCGCGTTCGTCGGCGTGCGCAGCGCCTTTTACAAGCTGGCGATGATCGCCGGCCCGGCCAGGGCGGCATCGTCTACATGGCCGGCCAATTGATCAAGTCCAGCGGCGATCCGGCGTGGGCGTGGTCGGTGGTGTTCGGCGTGATGTCGGCGCTGTTTTTGCTGCTGTGCGCGTACCATCAGCTGATCCTGCCGCGCCCCGACGCGGACCGGCGCCACCGCGGCGGCGCGTTGTGGGCCGATTTCGTCAACACCTTCCGCAGTTTCTTCCAGAAAAAAGGCATAGGCGCGATCCTCGGCTTCCTGCTGCTGTACCGCCTGGGCGAGGCGCAACTGCTGAAAATGGCGGCGCCGTTCCTGCTCGATCCGCGCGACAAGGGCGGCCTGGGCCTGAGCACGTCGGAGTTCGGCCTGGTCTACGGCACCATCGGCGTGTGCGCGCTGGTGCTCGGCGGACTGGCCGGCGGCGTGGTCATCTCGCGCTTCGGCCTCAAGCGCGCGCTATGGCCGATGGTGGTCATCATGCACGTGCCGGATCTGGTGTTCGTCTATCTGGCGACGGCGCTGCCGACCAGCACCGCGCTCATTGCCGCCTGCCTGGCGGTGGAGCAGTTCGGCTACGGCTTCGGCTTTGCCGCCTTCATGCTGTACATGATCCTGGTGGCCGACGGCGAGCATAAAACCGCTCATTACGCGCTGTGCACCGGCTTCATGGCGCTGGGCATGATGCTGCCGGGTATGGTCAGCGGCTGGATACAGGCGCATCTCGGCTATCAGAACTTTTTCATCTGGGCATGTATTTCGACGTTGCCGGCGTTTGTGATGACGGCGCTGGTGGACATCAAACCGGAATTCGGTAAGAAATAGCCAGGGCAAACCCGGCGTGCGTTCAGCGATGCGCATGCCTCGCCACTTAGGGGTCGTACCCCGACGGGTACGACCCCGGTTGGGGGTGCGGGTTAAAAAGCGAAAAAAATGGTCCCGGCATTACAATACGATGCTCAACTGAATCGGGGAATGGTTTTGGTTTTTAATGCAAAGAAGCGGCTGAC
>JBDSKP010000683.1:0-1756 GCA_039916925.1 Duganella sp. | reverse complement strand
GTCACCCCTGCTGCATAAACCGACATGATTGTTGTGATTTGCTTATCCGGAGCGCTGGATTTTTTGCCGGGCATAGGCTACATTCGCTATAAGGCTAGAACAACTACAACCCCCATTCACACAGCCTATATCTCAGCGACAGGACGGCCAAAATGAAAGTCTCCGAAATTCTTCAGGTAAAAGGTAGCATTCTTTATACCATCTCTCCTGATCAGCCTTTGGCGGACGCCGCCAATACGATGGCTGAGAAGGACATCGGCTCGCTGGTCGTCATGGAGTTCGGCGATCTGGTGGGCATGCTGACGTTCCGCGAAGTGCTACGGGCGCTGCACGACAACGCCGGCACCGTCGGCGCCGGCACGGTGCGCAAGCACATGGACGACCACCCGATCACCGTCACGCCGGACACCGAGGTCAACGAGGTGCGCCGCATCATGCTGGAAAAGCACGCGCGCTATCTGCCGGTGATGAATGCCAAGACCCTGTTGGGCGTGATTTCCTTCTACGACGTGGCGCGCGCCGTGCTGGAAGCGCAAAGCTTCGAGAACCGCATGCTCAAGGCGTATATCCGCGACTGGCCGGCCGAGACTGCGGACCAGCATCCGGACTAAGCCGCGCAAGCGGCCACAAAAAAACGCCATGGGCCCGCGTCCATGGCGTTTTTTTTATTCGTCAATCCGGGGTCAGGCGGTAATGCCGCTAAGTTAAGCGTTCATCTAAACCACGTAGGGCGCATTCGCGCAGCGTAATCCGCCACGCGCCGTTGGCGGCTCATGGGGGATTACGGCGTTGCGCCTAATCCGCCCTACGAAAATCGCCTTAACTTAGCGGCATTGGGACCTGGCCCCGGAGTTCAGGCGGCGCCCTCGAGGGCGTCGTTACTGAGCCAGTCGTCGAGGGCGGCGGCCGTCATCGGCCGCGCGAACAGGAAGCCTTGCGCCAGCGGGCAGCCCAGCGCCTGCAGGATCTGCGCCTGGCGCTCGTCCTCGACGCCTTCGGCGATCACCGCCAGACCCAGGTTGCGCCCCAGCTGGATCACCATCTCGGCGATGCTGCTGCCGCGCGCCGAGCCGGTGATCTCGGTGACGAAGGCGCGGTCGATCTTGAGCCGGTCGATCTGCAGCCGCTGCAGGTACGACAGCGACGAGAAACCGGTGCCGAAATCGTCGATGGCGATGCTGACCCCCGTTTGCTTGATCTGCCCCAGCATCTTGATCAGCATGTCGGGCTCCTCCATCGCCATCGATTCGGTGATCTCGAGCTCGATGTATTGCGGCGGCGCCTGCGTGTCCTCCAGCGCCCTGCGCAGCATGTCGAGGAAGTGCGGGTGGCGGAACTGCACCTGCGAGACGTTGATCGACATCATGAATTTGTCGTGCCCGGCCTTGCGCAGGTCGACCAGCTCGCGGCAGGCGGTGCGCATGACCCATTCGCCCAGGTCGATGATCAGGCCCGAGTACTCGGCGATCGGGATGAAGCGGTCCGGCGAGATGAACTTGCCGTCCGGCGTTTGCCAGCGCAGCAGCGCCTCGGCGCCCATCGGGCGGCGCGTGGCCAGGTCGATCTGCGGCTGGTACACCACGAACAGCTGGTTCTGGCCGAAGGCGGTGCGCAGCGCGTGCATCATGCGCACCCGCTCGCGGATCTCGACGCCCATGCTGCGCGAGAAGTAGAAGTGGCCGGCGCGCTGCTGGGTCTTGGCGCGCTTCAGGGCGATGTCGGCGTCCTTGAGGGCGTCGGCGCCGCAGCCGTCGTG
>JBDSKP010000682.1:0-1642 GCA_039916925.1 Duganella sp. | reverse complement strand
TCGGATCAGACTCAATAGTTGATGTCGTTCCGGCCTTGAGTGCTGTGGAGCAGGCACTAGTATTCAACCGCTACGTCCCGCGCCCCCAGCACCTGCTCCAGCGCCAGGGTCAGCGCGTCCGATGGCGCCACGTGCCATTGCTCACCCAGCTGCACGGTGCACTCCACACCATCGGGCTTGTAGCGCAGCTGCACCGGCAAGCCTTCGTCCATCCGGTGCGGCTTGAGCACCTCCATCAGCTTGGCCGTCGGCACCGGCCCAGGCAAGAACATCCCCACCTGGTGCGCGTAGTTCAGGCGTGAGGCCGTCAGGTCAGCCACTTTTTCAGCGGTGATCCGCAAGCCCCCGTTGAAACGGTCCTCGGACACCTTGCCCACCACCGACAGGAATTCGTCCTCGCGGAAGTAGCCTTTGTTTGCATCGGCCACCTCGCTGTACACGGTCACCTCCACCACCGCGCTCTTGTCGTCCAGCGAGACGATCAGGATTTTGCCGCGCTGCGTCATCTGGGTACGCACGCCGGTGATCACGCCGCACATCATGCGCGGCTCGCGCGACGGTTCCAGGTCTTTCAGCTTGGTGCGCGAAAAACGCCGCGCCTCGGGCGCATACGAATCGAACATGTGCCCGGACAGATAAAAGCCCAGCGCGATTTTTTCCTCAGCCAGCTTCTGGCGGTCGGTCCACGGCGCCACTTTCAGGTACTCGGGCGGCGCTACCAGATCGCTGTCGTCGCCGCCAAACAGGCTGACCTGGTTGATCGAGGCCTGCGCCTGATCGGCCACTTCCACCGCGAACGCGACGGACGCCAGCAGCACCGCGCGGTCCACCTTGAAGCAGTCGAAGGCGCCGCTGCGGATCAGCGACTCGATGGTGCGCCGGTTGATCTGGCGCCGGTCCACGCGCTTGCAGAAATCGAACAGGTCGGTGAACGGCCCGCCCGAGGTGCGCGCGGCGATGATCGCTTCAATGGCCGACTGGCCCGAGCCTTTCACGGCGCCCAGGCCATAGCGGATGTTGGTGACGCGCTTGCCCGTGCTGGAGGGCGGCGGGCCTTCCGGCGTGAAGCGGTAGTCGGAATGGTTGATATCGGGCGGCAGCAAGGTCAGGTTGCAGACGTCGATGGCGTCTTCCACCAGAATCTTGATCTTGTCGGTGTCGTCCATCGCCAGCGACAAGTTGGCCGCCATGAACGCGGCCGTATGGTGCGCCTTCAGATACGCTGTGTGGTACGACAGCAGCGCGTAGGCAGCGGCGTGCGATTTATTAAAACCGTAGCCGGCGAACTTCTCCATCAGGTCGAAGATCTCGTCGGCCTTGGCGGCCGTCAGGCCATCCTTGGCAGCGCCGGCGCGGAAAATCTCGCGGTGCTCGGCCATTTCCTCGGCCTTCTTCTTACCCATCGCGCGGCGCAGCATATCGGCGCCGCCAAGCGAATAGCCGCCCACGATCTGCGCCATTTGCATCACCTGCTCCTGGTAGACCATGATGCCGTAGGTCTCGGACAGAATGACTTCGGTGCGCGGATCGGGATAGTCGAATTTTTCGCCGTGCTTGCGCTTGCAGAAGTCGGGGATCAGGTCCATCGGGCCCGGACGGTACAGCGCCACCAGCGCGATGATGTCCTCGAAGCGGTCGGGAC
>JBDSKP010000681.1:0-5791 GCA_039916925.1 Duganella sp. | reverse complement strand
CACCGCCGCCGTCAAACGTGAGACGGCCAAGAATGTGACCGAGATGACCAGGGTCTGGACGGACGCCATGTTCCCACTGACCCCGCCGCCGAAGCGCAAGAAGCGGCGCGCCGCGAAATAGGCATTGCGCGATCAGTCGCGCATGAAAAAGGCCGCGTTCGCACGCGGCCTTTCTGTGTTCCAGCTATTCGACGGTCCGGTCTATTGGACTTTCCAGTCGATCGAATCGACGTAGACGGTGCCTGTAAACCCGGCGGCGGTCGATATTCTCAAGCCAAAGCGCTTCAACGACGTCACAGCGCCCGCCGGCACTGTCAGCGTGAGCGTGTTCCAGGCGTCGCCGGTGAAACTGCTGTACGGCGCGGAGGACCAGGCCCAGTTGTAATCCTGGAGATATGGCTCGATCGACGTCACCTGATTGCCGGCCGGAACCCAGACGTGGAAGGTCACCGTCGCGCCAGCGGGCACGACCGTATCGCTCAGATCGATCGACGACGTGCCTGCCGCCGCGCCGCTGAAGCTTACCGCCAACGACTGCTTGCCCGCAAAGTGTTGTGTGGTGGAAGTGGCGATGCCGCTGATTTGCCCACCGTTCGGCGTCCACCCTTGGGTATCGGTCTCGAAGTGGTACTTCGTCGGGTCCGGGTTGACGCCGGACGTGGTCGCATACGCTTCGGGCGAGAAGCCTGACGGCCCGGCGCCGTTGACGGCCACCACCCGATAGTAATAAGTGGTGCCGTCGTTGAGGCCGGTATCGGTGTAGGCCGTGCCGGCGATGCCGGCTACCGACGGCGTGGCGGGCTCGTTGCCGGATTTCGCCGTGCGGTGGATGCTGTAGCTCGTCGCGCCCGAGACGGGTTTCCACGACAAGGTTACCTGGCCCGCGCCGGGCGTTGCGACGACGCCGGTCACCGCGTAAGGCGCGCCGTTGGGCGGCGGGGGCGCCACGCCGCCGGTCAGGGCGGTAACCAGGGCCTGGTTGGTGATCGCGCCGGTGTCGTACTTGAACGGCGCGTCGGGCGTGCTCCAGTAGAACGGGTAGAGGCCGTGGGCCTGGGCCGATTCGGCCACGTACTTGTTCCAGTAGAGCGTGGACGCGCTGTTGTAGGCCAGCTGGGTGCCCGTCAGGTTCGATTTCCCGGAAGCGTGGAACTCGCCCACCAACACGGGGACGCCCTTGTCGACGAATTGTTCCTTCAACTGTTGGAATTCGGCGTCGATGGTGCCTTCCTCCCCCCATGTGGCGTTGCGGGTCGGATCTGCCGCATAGTGGTAGGCCGCGCCCCAGTAGTAAAACGATCTGC
The DNA here is from genome assembly GCA_039916925.1 of Duganella sp. GTDB lineage: Bacteria > Pseudomonadota > Gammaproteobacteria > Burkholderiales > Burkholderiaceae_D > Rugamonas. The sequence goes on along the minus strand of JBDSKP010000681.1, from coordinate 4,487 downwards.
CCCACGATGGATCGTCATGGAAGAGCGTGAACTGGGTCGGCGTGTAGTTATGGAACTCGACCATCAGGCGGCCCTGGGTCGGGTCCGTCGGCAGGGTGGTGAACCACGAGGTATCGCCGCCGCCCTGCAGCACCAGCCAGCGGTTGCCGTTCCTGCCGCCGGCGGCGCGCACCGCGTTGACGAACGTCTGGTAGTACGCCACCAGCGTTTTCATCTGGGTAGGGCGTTTCAGATCGGGTTCGTTCGCGGCGGCGAACAGCAGGCGGTTGTCGTAACCGGCGAACGCGGCCGCGATCTGCGTCCACACGTTGCGCACTTTCGCGTCGAGGGCGGGATCGACCGTGTCCCCGATGTTGCTGTCGAACCAGCCGTTATCCCAGTGGACGTTGATGACGACGGACATGCCCGCCGCGATGCTCGAATCGACCGCCTGTTTGACCTTGGCCATGTAGACGGGGTCGATCTTGCCGGTGTTCGGATCGGAATTGGTGGCCCAGGCGCACGGAATGCGGACCGCGTTGAACCCGGCCCGGGCGGCGGAGGTGTACACGGCCGCGCTCGGAATCGAGTAGCCCCAGACGGCCTCCAGCGAGTTACCGAGGTTGAATCCACGGGTGGGAACCGGCAGCGGCGTCTCGACCGACACGGCGACCGAACCGCTGTACAGTGTCTTGCCGTTCGATTTTTTCTTGACCGTGACGGCCTTCGTGCCCGCCGTGCCGCCGGGCGTGCACTGGAAGCGCGCCGAGGTGGCGCTGCTCGAGATCGTGGTCATGCCGGCACAATCGGCCACCTCCAGCGTCAGGGTGTCGGGCAACTTGTTGCCCGTGACCTCGAAGTAGGCCAGCGCGTTCACGCGTGGCATGGTCGGCGCGGTGAAACCCGCATTGCTTGAGTTGACGGCGCTGACGTCGTGCGCCGGCGTGCCTCCGAACAACGTGCTTGCCAACAACGTCGCCGAGTTGCCGCTACCGGCACTATCGGCGCCACTACCGCCACCGCAACCCGCGAGAAAAACGGTGGCGGTCAGCGAAGCCCAAATCATGTTTTTATTCATACGTCCCCTGCTTATCGGTTATCCATCGAACGAGGGGACATCATTGGCAGAAATGCTAACGAACGCAATTCCAAATGCCACGGAAATCAATTATGTTTTTTGATGGCCGGCCGTGACGGTGGCGCGGTCCGGCGGGCCGTCCGTCGATGGGCGAAACGCGGAGTTTTGCATTTTGGCACCGAAATTTACGGCAAATGTGTGAATCAGGTGGACGGAAATCTTGCACCTCGGTATTCTCAATAATATTGATTTTATTTCGGCCGCAAGGGGTGGTCGCCACCGATCGGTCTCGCACTGGACCAACAAACAGTGTTGTCATCTATAAAAGTAAATAGAGGTTGCCCATGAGCGAAGAAAAGGATGTTGTGTACGGTACAGAAGATTTGTTGATGAGTTTGTGTAACTCGGTGGTCCGCGTGCTCAATGTCGCCACGCAAAGCAAGGTGAATTATTCCGGCATGGTGCAGAGGATCACCAAGACCGGACTGAAGCCGGATATCGGCTGCTTCGTGATCTTCGACGGCGGCTTCACCGGCCTGGTGGTGCTGAACTTCGCCGCCGACACGGCGATGGAGATCTACGAGCGCTACATGCTGCACATGGGCATGCCCAAGTCGGAACTGGCCAGTTCGCACACGTCGGATGAGGTGTCCAACATCATGGGCGAGCTGATGAACCAGATCGTCGGCGACTTCACCGGCAAGGTGCGGCGCGAGCTGCAAACCAACATCACGCAGAACCAGCCGAAGATGCTGGTGCTGACCAAGCAGGTGATGCTGAGCGTCGACACGCCGCTGGACCGTCCGGAAATGCGGCGCGTGACCTTCTACACCGAAAAGAACAATATCTTCTATCTGGAACTGGCGATCGACCGCACCGAGTTCATCAAGCTGTATGACTTCGATTCGGCCGAACACGATCCGCAAACGCTGATCGACGACGCCTACAACACGGACAACGCGTCGACGTCACCGCCGGCCGACGATCCCGACGACAACTCGGATCTGCTCAAGTCGCTGGGCATGTAGGCCTGTTTGTGGCATTTCCAACACAGTCACGCTGTTTGGAAGATGTCAACGGGCGATGTTTTTTTCTATCGTTGTTGCAGGCCCGCCGCGAGCGGGCCTTTTATTATTCAGTTTCATCATAGTAGCCGCCAAATTTCTAACAGTAAATTCGGCTATCGATATATTCGACTTGCAATAGATGCTATCAATGATTGAAAATACCGCCTTTCTGCCAGTCGGTGCATTCTAGACATCAATCAAGATGCGGATTCGATCCTGCCCACGCCGTCGCGGCGGAGAAGCGGGGCGGTCCAGTTTTGCCGAAAGCGGCGCGCAAGCGGCCCGCTTGCGCCGCAATGGCCACGTCAGAGGGCTGTGCGGTGTCCACGAAAGAGAAAACAGGAGACGCTGTTTTTTACTCTTTGCATTACATTTAAATCGGGAAATTGAATGATCAAATTGTCTAAGATGCACAAGCGCCTGCTGGCGTTGAGCGCCGTTATGCCCATCGGTTCCGCTTTCGCGCAGAACGCCGCGACCGACGCGCAACTGGAAACCGTTGTCGTGACGGCCCAGCGCCGCGCCGAGAACATCAAGGATGTGCCGGTGTCGGTCACCTTGCTCAAGGATGAGAAGCTCGACGTGCTGCTGTCCGGCGGCCAGGACATCCGCCTGCTGGCCGGCAAGGTCGCCTCGCTCAACGTCGAATCGTCGAACGGCCGCACCTTCCCGCGCTTCTACATCCGCGGCTACGGCAACACCGACTTCAGCACCTTCGCCTCGCAGCCGGTGTCGCTGGTGTATGACGACGTGGTGCAGGAAAACGGCATCCTCAAAGGTTTCCCGATGTTTGACATGGCCGGCGTCGAAGTGCTGCGCGGCCCGCAGGGCACGCTGTTCGGCCGCAACACCCCGGCCGGCGTGGTCAAGTTCGAATCGGCCAAGCCGAACCTGAAACAGGTCGAAGGCTACTACAGCCTGTCGTGGGCGTCGCACAACACCGTCAACCTCGAGGCGGCCGCCAACGTGCCGCTGTCGAGCGAGTGGGCGATGCGCGTATCGACCTTGCGCCAGCACCGCGACGACTTCGTCGACAACACCTTCACCGGCGCCAAGGATTCGCTGGAAGGCTACAACGAGCACGCCGAGCGCGTGCAGTTCCTGTACAGCCCGAGCACCACGTTCAACGCGCTGTTCAACGTGCACGCGCGCTCGACCAGCGGCAGCGCGCGCCTGTTCCGCGCCAACATCATCAAGAAGGGCACCAACGACTTCGTCGACGGCTACAACTTCAACCAGATCAGCACCAACGGCCAGAACGGCCAAGAGCTGAGCACCAACGGCGCCAACGCGCGCCTGACCTGGGACCTCGGTTCGGTCAAGCTGTTCTCGATCACCGGCTATGAAGGCGTGGACAAGTACTTCAGCCGCGGCGACATCGACGGCGGCACGCCGGCCGGCCCGGGCTTCATTCCATTCCAGGTCGAGACCGGTGGCGGGCTCAGCGGCCTGCACCAGTACAGCCAGGAATTCCGCGTCGAATCGAAGAACGCCGGCCCGCTGAACTGGCAGAGCGGCGTCTACTACTTCAAGGAAAGCGCCGACGGCTACAGCAACAACTACAACAGCACCACCGGCGCGCAAACGTCGCACCTGGCCAGCCACCAGACCAACAAGGCCGCGGCCGTGTTCGGCTCGGTGACCTACGACCTGGCGCCGGACCTGATCCTGCGCGGCGGCCTGCGCTACACCAACGACAAGAAGGACTTCGGCACCGTGGAAGCCCAGAACGTGGTGCAGACCGGCCCGAAATCGGTTGACGAGAGCAAGAGCAAAGCCAACTGGGATCTGAGCCTGACCTACAAGATCAACCCGGACGTGAGCACCTACGCCCGCGTGGCGACCGGCTTCCGCGCGCCGAGTATCGCCGCCGCCTCGGCGTCGGTGCCGATCACCGTGGCCGACGCCGAGACCATCACCTCGTACGAGGCCGGCATCAAGGCCGACCTGTTCAACCGCCGCGCGCGCGCCTCGTTCAGCGTGTACGACTACGACGTCAAGAACCAGCAGCTGACCGTGGTCGGCGGCAACTCCAACGTCACCAAGCTGATCAACGCGGCCAAGACGGCCGGCCGTGGCGTCGAGGCCGACTTCGAAGCGTTCATCACGCCGGCGTTCAAGGTGTCGGCCGGCGGCTCGTACAACTTCACCGAGATCAAGGACCCGAGCCTGTCCGTGGCCAAGTGCGGTTCGTGCACCGTGACCAATCCGCTCAACGCGGCCGGCCGCGTCGTCATCGACGGCAACCCGCTGCCGCAGGCGCCGAAGTACATCCTGAACGCGACCGCGCGCTACAACTGGGCGCTGGAGAATGGCAACCTGTTCGTGCTGACCGACTGGTCGTATCGCAGCAAGATCAACTT
>JBDSKP010000680.1:0-2947 GCA_039916925.1 Duganella sp. | reverse complement strand
GACGTCGCCCAGCACGCCATAGGCCTCGTTGATTTCCTTGGTCTTGCTGTCGGCGTCCTTGAGCTTGCTGACGTCAGGATGGTACTTGCGCACCAGCTTGCGGTAAGCCTTCTTGATCTCGTCTTCCGAGGCGGTTTTCGACACGCCCAGGGTCTGGTAGTAGTCCTTGTATTCCACGTTGCGCGCTCCGTCCGGTTGCTTGTTGCGTTACGTGCCAGTGTAACCGCAAACGCAACTACGGCGCGCCCCTGCAAAGAAGTAGGACAGGGGGAAAAATTTCAACCAGCCGGCGACTTATGTATCTTTTTCACATGGAAACAATTATCATTTTAATATTGATAAAAATCCAAGGAAAATCCATGTTTTCACCGAGACTGAATGCCGTTTTACTGACCTCCGCCTTGGCACTGGGAGCCGGCGCGGCCCATGCCACCACCATCACGTTCGACGACCTCCCCGCCAGCCGCGACATTTTTTATACCACCGGGTACACCTTCGCGACCGACGGCTATGATTTCAACGTGACAGAGGGGAACGTATGGTTTCTCCCCGCCCGGTTACCGAACTCGGGCTACGCGACCAATGGCACGACCAGCTTCGATTTGGGCGGCATCGTCACCGTCACCAGTGCCGCGCACAAGCCATTTTCGGTGGTCAGCATGGATTTGGCCACCGTATGGGCACCTGAAACCAGCACCGTGAGGTTGACGGGCATCGATGTTGGCGGAAACCAAATCATCCAGACGTACACGATGAGCGGCGCGAACAGTCCCAACCCGTTCGACCTGACAACCACCCACCTGACCGGCTTCAACAACCTCACCTCGCTGGTGATGGAACTGGTGTATAGCCCGAGCCTGCCCACCTACTTCAGCCTGGTGGACAACATCGTCATCAACGAGACGGCGGTGTCCGCCGTCCCCGAGCCGACGGCCTGGGCCATGCTGGGCATGGGCCTGGCCATGATCGCCGGATTTTCGCGCCGCAAGTCGGCCTAGGCAACGCGCCCGCCCGCTTGCGCCGTTAGCGCACCCGGCGCACGGATGAGATGCGGTCGCCCAGGTCGCGCAGGTTGTCGTAGCGCCCCGGCGCGAGCACGATGCATTTGCCGCGGTAGTTGGCGTCGTCGCACAGTTGCCACTCGCCCTCGCGGATGATCACGGAGCCGGCCTGGTCGTTGAAGTCGACGTCGTCCAGCTTGCGCATGTCGCCGCGCAGCTCGACCTCGGCGCCGTTGAAGCGGGACTGCGAGAACAGCACGATCGGTGCGCCGTGGCGGCCACGGCCGTTGCCGTCGTCACCACGGCGGTCGTCGCGCCGGTCGTGGCCGCGATCGCCGCGATCGCCTCGATCGCCGCGCCCGGCGTCGCCGTCGCCCACTTCGCGCAACGACGACAACACATCGTTAAATCCCTCAAGCACGCGGTACTCGCCCGGCCCCAGCACGATGCAGCGGCCGTCGAAATTGGCGTTTTCGCACAGCTGCCAGCGGCCCGAACGTATCCGCACGCTCGACGTACGGTCGTTGAACCCCTCCGGCACCAGATCGGTCACCGTCTCGCGCACGGTGATCGCCGGGCCGCCGAAATTGGCATGCGTGTAGAGCGTGATTTCGCCGGCGTGCGCGGCGGCGGCGAAGACGACGGGAGCGGCCAGCGCCAGGGCGGCGTTCAGCAGGCGGGGCAGGAATTTTTTCATGAGAGTGACCTGAAAGTGGTTGGGCGAGCTCCGGTTGGAGTCTTGCGCCTATAACGCGCATGTTATTGGTTTCGTTCACGCAGCGGTCTAACTAAATTGCAACCAAATGCAATCACGGCCGCGCCAGCCGTTAAAATGGCGGGTTCCGTCACACCAGCCCGCCGGTCCGGCCCCTTTTATGCCCCACACGTTCACCGCCTCGTCGATCCGTCTTGAAGCCGCCGCGCTGTGGCGCCTGGCCTGGCCCATGCTGATCGGCCAGCTGGCGACGGTCGGCATGGGCGTGGCCGACGTCGCCATGACCGGCCACACCAGCGCCGACGAGCTGGCGGCCGTGTCGCTGGGCGCGTCGATCTGGTCGATCATCCTGGTCACGGTCAGCGGCGTCATGATGGCGATCAACAGCATCGTCGCGCACGACGTCGGCGCGGCCGACCTGCGCAAGGTCCCGCACACGGTGCGCCAGGCGTTGTGGAAGGCGCTCGGCGTCGGCGTGCTGGCCGCCGCGCTGGCCAACGTCGCCACCCTGCTGTTCGCCCATCTGTATCTGACGCCGCACGTGCAGCGCCAGGCCGAGCTGTTCGTGCACATCATCAGCATCGGGCTGCCGCCGTTCGCCGCCTACCGCGCGCTGTACGGCTACAGCACCAGCCTCAACCAGACCATGCCGGTGATGCTGATCGCCATCATGGGCCTGTGCATCAACGTCTTCGTCAACTGGCTGCTCATCTTCGGCAACTGGGGCCTGCCGGCGCTGGGCGGGGTCGGCTGCGCCGTCTCGACCGCGCTGTGCATGTGGATGATGCTGCTGGCCATGCTGGTGTGGATACGCTACGCGCCGGCCTACCGCGCCACCTACCCGTTCACGCACTGGGAATGGCCACACTGGCCCGAGATCGGCTCGATGCTGCGCCTCGGCGTGCCGATCGGCATCAGCCACTTCGCCGAGGTCAGCGCGTTCGGCGCCGTCAGCCTGCTGGTGGCGCGCTACGGCGTGGTGCAGATCTCCGCGCACCAGATCGCGCTCAACTTCACGTCGCTGGTGTTCATGGTGCCGCTCAGCTTTGGCATCGCGCTGATCACCCGCGTCGGCCAGTCGCTCGGCGAAGGCAACGCCGTCAAGGCGCGCTTCGTGGCCTGGGTGGGCGTGTGGATGTCGCTCGCGTTCGCCGTGCTGTCGGCCGCGTTCATCGTCGCCTTCCGCCACCAGATCGCGCGCGCCTACACGTCCGACCCGGCGGTGCGGCAA
>JBDSKP010000679.1:0-3001 GCA_039916925.1 Duganella sp. | reverse complement strand
AACGATGGTGTTTTCTTTGCCGATTTCGATGCGTTTCGCCTGGCCCAGTTCTGCCAGCGAGATTTTTTCCAGGGTCAGGCCGACTTCTTCAGCAACCACTTGACCACCGGTCAGGATAGCGATGTCTTCCAGCATGGCCTTGCGACGGTCGCCGAAGCCAGGGGCCTTGACTGCGCAGGTTTTCAGGATGCCGCGGATGTTGTTCACAACCAGGGTCGCCAGCGCTTCGCCTTCGATGTCTTCGGCGATGATCAGCAGTGGACGGCCGGCTTTAGCGACTTGTTCCAGTACCGGCAGCAGATCGCGGATGTTCGAGATTTTCTTGTCGCACAGCAGGACGAATGGATTGTCCAGGATCGCGACTTGCTTCTCTGGGTTGTTGATGAAGTATGGCGACAGGTAGCCGCGGTCGAACTGCATACCTTCAACGATGTCCAGCTCGTCGTTCAGCGACTTGCCGTCTTCGACGGTGATGACGCCTTCCTTGCCGACTTTTTCCATCGCTTCAGCGATGCGCTCGCCGATCGAGGCGTCCGAGTTGGCCGAGATCGAACCGACCTGGGCGATTTCCTTGGTGGTGGTGCATGGACGGGCGATCACGGCGATTTGCTCGACGGTGGCGGCGACGGCCTTGTCGATGCCGCGCTTCAGGTCCATCGGGTTCATGCCGGCGGCAACGAACTTCATGCCTTCGCGCACGATGGCTTGTGCCAGCACGGTCGCGGTGGTGGTGCCGTCGCCGGCGTTGTCGCTGGTGCGGGAAGCAACTTCCTTGACCATCTGCGCGCCCATGTTCTGCAGCTTGTCTTTCAGTTCGATTTCTTTAGCGACCGACACGCCGTCCTTGGTGACGGTAGGGGCGCCGAACGAACGTTCCAGCACGACGTTGCGGCCTTTCGGGCCCAGGGTGACTTTGACTGCGTTGGCCAGAATGTTGACGCCTTCGACCATTTTGGCGCGCGCTGCGTCGCCGAAGATTACTTCTTTAGCTGCCATGTTGTTTCTCCAGAATTAGGTAAGTACTGTTTGCAAGCGTTCGGTCAAATTACTTGACGACGATCGCCATGATGTCTTCTTCGCGCATGACCATCAGTTCTTGACCGTCAACTTTGACGGTCTGGCCGGCGTATTTGCCGAACAGAACGCGGTCGCCTACCTTGACATCCAGCGGACGGACTTTGCCGTCTTCGAGAATCTTGCCATTGCCGACGGCGAGCACTTCGCCTTGATCAGGTTTTTCGGCAGCCGCATCAGGGATGATCAGGCCGGACGCAGTTTTGGTTTCCTGGTCGAGGCGTTTGACGATTACGCGATCGTTCAAAGGGCGAAGGTTCATACAAAACTCCTTAATTAACAATGGTACAGTTTGTTGTTGTTTCAATCAGATTGCCACAACGGAAAGTTGTCGAGGGCGCTGTTAGCACTCTCTCGGAACGAGTGCCAATTATAGGGACGACCCATCGGTATTTCAAGGCGCAGACCTTGAGAAGACGCAAAAAAGAGGTGGAATGTTACAAAACAGACTATTAAATGCCATATGCCGCTCCATCGGCTGGCGAGCCGAATGTGTCAGTGGGCAATCCACAGCCGTGCGGAAGGCGGGTGAACCATAGCAAGGCATACTTGGGCAGTCTGAGAACCCGGCGAGATCCGTACCGCACACGGCCTCCTCCGCGCTGCAAAGCCGAGGCGGTATGATCGCTGCGGTGTCATCACGCTTAATCGGGCGCACTCGGCGGTCGTCGAAATCGTCCTTGCAAACAATAATGCTAAGTCTGATAGCGCTCGACTCCCACGAAAAGCAGATTTGATGCCGATCTGAAATTACGTGTACTTTTCCCATTGTGTAGGATGGTATGCTCTGGAGGCCGACATGACCGCAAGCGACCTGCTAAGGTGGGCAGCAACCGGCCACAAGCTGCCGCTGACGGCCGGTATGGTACTCAAATTTATTTTCCATTGATGAGCATATGGTTCATGCGATAATATTAATTATCGATATGATAATTGGCGTACCTTCACATGGGATTCATATGAACTGGAAAATATTTTTGTGCCTCGCCGGGTTTGGAACTTTCGCCTCTGTTGCCCCTCAGGCAAGCTATGCCGAGGTAACCGGCATGGCAACGTTCACCCGCTTTAGCTTTAGTCTCATCGACTTAGACCCTAATGACGGAGTATCGCCGAGCTTCACGATGACCCTACCATCTTATTCGGTCGGCGCAGCTAATTATCTCGGCAATAGTGGTACTCCACATCTCAACGACTGGCTTCAAGGGCCTGGTGTAGCCATTATCGATGATGCATCGGGAAAAGCTCAGAGTAGTTACGACGGCATTACAGCCTCATCATCTGTGACTGTCTATGATGCCTCTCCCATGTTTCGGAGTGATGCCAGTGTACAGTGGAAATTCACCCTGAGTCCCCACACCTCTCTTACACTTAGTGGTTACGGTACTGTCGACTCATCGCGAATGGGTAAAGTGGAAGCAGGGGGGTACGTCCAACTCTATGCCGCGTACTACGTTAGTTCGAGCGATCCATTTTCCCAACCATATATTTACGATGATCTCAACACTCTTTATGGCGATCACCAAAGTCGCGAGATGAATATTACATTCGCTTCCGACGATGCCCAAATAAACGGATATTTGGGCTTCAGTGCAACTGCAAGTGGCCAGGACTGGTCACCCGTGGCAACACCGGTACCTGAACCGTCTACACACGCCATGCTGATCTGCGGGCTGATTTCACTGGCCTGCGCGGTCCGTAGGAAGGCACAATCGGTAGTTGTCAACAAAGATGTCGCGTCAAGTCATGCTACTTTTCTTAATTCTTCGTACTGATTTCGTTCCGGATTCAGCCAGACCTCGCCCTTCAACTCCCAGTCCCGCGTAGTACCGCTCCAGCGCTCAGGATGCCGCTGTTTGGCTGCCTCGTAGACCTGCTTACGGTGCTGCAGAATCGACGCGTCCCGGCCGTCGTGGTGCTGCGCAGGTGT
>JBDSKP010000678.1:0-3810 GCA_039916925.1 Duganella sp. | reverse complement strand
ACATAGGGCGACGAGGCCGACAGCGCGATGAAATGCGGGATGTAGCGATTGAGCGAATGCAGCAGGAACATCGCGTCGTCGCCCGATGCGCAGCCGATGTGCACGTGCTGTCTGAACACCGTGAACTGCTTGGCCAGATAGCCATACAGCTCCGACACTTCCTTGAAGCGCGGCTTGGCGAAGATCTTCCGGTCCGACCATTTCTGGAACGGATGCGTGCCGCCGCCGCAGATGCCGATGTTGAGTTGCTCGCCGGCCGTGACCAGCGTGTCGCGAATCAGCTGCAGCTGCGCCACCAGTTCGGTGTGATTGGTGTGCACGTCACTATTAATCTCGATCATGCTCTCGGTGATTTCGGGCGTGACGTTGCCGGGGAACGGCTTGCGTTCCAGCAGGTGCAGCAAGTCCGGGCTGGACGCAGTCAGGTCGTAATCCGAAAGGCTGATCAGCTGGAGCTCGAGCTCCACGCCCATCGTCAGCGGTTGCGATGTGTTGAATGGTTCTAATGGCATTTAGCGTTCCTCCTTGACCTGGGTTTCGTTGGCCCATATCAGCGCGCGTTGCGTGATGATCGGTCCGACCACCTCCAGCAGCAGCGTCATTGCCGCCAGCGCGGCCAACTCGTCGACCAGCACGATCCCCATGTATTTAGTTTGTTCGAGCAGCAGCGTGACGAACACCGACATCGGCGCCAGCGCCACGCCGGTCAGCACGCCCTTGCGCCACGAGATGCCGCCGACCTTGGCGAACACCGCCACGCTGGCCGTCTTGACCAGGAAGCGCGCCAGCAGCAACAAGATGCCGAGGCCCGCGCCGTCGACCACGCGCTCCCACTCGAGAGTGGAAACGGCGAACACGAACAGCAGCACCGTCAGCAGCTCGCCGATGCCGCCGAAGTTGCGCTCCGTGCGGCTGAAGGCGACGCGGCTGTGGCGCGCGGCCAGGCCGAAGGTCAACGTGGCGAGCACCGGCGAGACTTCGAAGGCGCCGGCGGCGGCCACCAGCAGCACCACGCCCAGCGCGAAGGCGACGGTGCCGTCCTGCGCCAGCGCGCCGAGGCGGCGCAGCAGCGCCGGCACCATGAAGCCCATCAACGCGCCCATGACCGCCGACACCACCAGTTCGATCAGACTGTGCGAGATCGCCTGCGGCAAGCTGCCGGAGGTCTGGAACACCCAGAAGCCCACCACCACCTTGAACACGAACACCGCCAGCACGCAGTTGATCGCCACCAGATGCAGCACGCGCTCGGTGACCTGGCCGGAGCTGTTCTGCTCATTGATCACGCGGAGCACGCCGGCCGGCGATGTCGACATCGCCAAAGACGCCAGCAGCAGCGACGTCAGCGACGGCATGCCGGTGAGATGCGCGATCAGATAGACGACGCCGAACGTGGCGGCCGATTCGGCCAGGCCGCTGACGGCGATCCAGGGATTGATCCTGAGCCAGCGCAGGTTGATGCGGTAGCCGAATTCAAACAGTATTAATCCGAAGGCCAGATTGGCCAGCGTGGTGACGGTGCTCGACGCGCCGCTACTCAGGGCGGCCGGGAAAATCTGGGCCAGTAAAAAACCGACGACTCCATAAACACTGATGCGTGGCAGACGTGTCCAGCGATGCAGGAATTCTCCCGATAACCAAGCCAGCGCAATCGCGAGTGGCCAGCCTAGTTCGGCCATGATGACCTGAATATCCGGCATGTACTTCTCCTCTGTAAACCATACTTCGATTATTATGGCCGATAATATTTACCTCGGCTGTACGGTAGGGAACATAAGGAACTCAGATGCTTGAACTAATCAGTGAACACGCCTGCTTTGGCGGCAGCCAGCGTTTCTATCGCCATGACTCGCGCGAGATCGGTCTGCCGATGCGCTTTTCGGTCTTCATTCCGGACGGCGCCGCCGACGCCCAAGGCCGCATGCCGGCGCTGTTCTACCTCGCGGGCCTGACCTGCAACGAAGAGACTTTCATGACCAAGGCGGGAGCGCAGCGCGCGGCCGCGCAGGCGGGCTTGATACTGATCGCGCCCGACACCAGCCCGCGCGGCGCCGGTGTCGCCGGGGAAGCGGACAGCTGGGATTTCGGCGTCGGCGCCGGCTTTTATCTGGACGCCACACAACAGCCCTGGTCGAAGCACTACCGGATGTACAGCTACATCCACGAGTTGCGCGAGCTGGTGGTGCGCGAGCTGCCGGTCGACGGCGCGCGCGTCGGCATCTTCGGCCACTCGATGGGCGGCCACGGCGCGTTGACGATGGCGCTGAAACGCCCGGACGCGTTCCGCTCCGTGTCGGCGTTCGCGCCGATCGCGGCGCCGTCGAAATGCCCGTGGGGCCACAAGGCCTTCACCGGTTACCTCGGCGACGACACCGCGGCCTGGGCGCAATACGACGCCAGCCTGCTGATGGCCGGCCTGAAAACAGCCTTCCCGGCCGGCATCCTGATCGACCAGGGATTGGGCGACAAATTTTTAGCGGAGCAGTTGTATCCGGAAGCGTTCGAGGAAGCCTGCCGCACCGCCGCGCAGCCGCTGGAGCTGCGGCGGCACGCGCGTTACGACCACGGCTACTACTTCATCTCGACGTTCATGCAAGACCACATCCGCTTCCACGCGCGCAATCTGGCTAAAGTTTGATTTCGGTTCCCAGCACCCGCAGGAACTGGCCTAGCCACGCGGGGTGCGCCGGCCACGCGGGCGCGGTGACGAAATTACCGTCGGTGACCGCCTGGTCGACCGCGATGTCGGCGTACTCGCCGCCGGCGAGCTTGACCTCCGGCGAGCAGGCCGGGTAGCACGAGATCTTTTTACCAGCGATGACCTCCGCCGCCGCCAGCAGCTGCGCGCCATGGCACACCGCGGCGATCGGCTTGGACGCGGCGGCGAATTCCTGGACGATGGCGATCACGCGCGGGTTCAGGCGCAGGTACTCGGGTGCGCGTCCGCCGGCGATCATCAGCGCGTCGTATTTGGCCACGTCGACGTCGTCGAAGCTGGCGTTGAGCGCGAACAGGTGCCCCGGCTTTTCGGTGTAGGTCTGATCGCCTTCGAAATCGTGAATCGCGGTTTTGATGGTGTCGCCGGACCGCTTGCCGGGGCAGACCGCGTGCACCGTGTGCCCCACCATTTGCAGCGCCTGGAACGGCACCATGGTCTCGTAGTCTTCCGCAAAGTCGCCCGTCAGAAACAGAATTTTCTTAGCTGCCACGGTATGTCCTTTCGAGAACGGGTTAAATAGAAAAAGGGCCGCGACGTCGCCGTCACGGCCCTTCGATACTACCCTGATTTGTTCGCGGACGCTTACGCGGCGGCGCCTGCGGCCTTGGCGATCACGGTGCGGATGGTCCCGGCAAGATCCTCGGCCGAGAACTTGGCCACGTACGCGTCGGCGCCCACGCCCTTGACGTGGTCTTCGTTGGTCTTGCCCGACAACGAGGAGTGGATCACCACCGGGATCTTGGAGAAGCGCGCGTCCTGCTTGATCAAGCGCGTCAGCGTGAAGCCGTCCATCTCCGGCATCTCCAGATCGGTCAGCACCATCGCCACGCGGTCGGTGATGGCCACGCCCTCGGCCTTGGCGCCGTCGGCGATGTGCTGCAGGCGCTCCCACGCCTCCTTGCCCGACTTGGTCATGATGAAGTGGACGCCCATCGCGTCGAGACCCTTTTCGATCAGCGCGCGCGCGACCACCGAGTCGTCGGCCGCCAGGATCACGGCGCCCGGCTTCAACAGCACTTTGGGGCCGATGGTTTCCGGGTCGATGTCCTTGCCTTCCGGCGGCACCAGCTCGCGCAAAATCGTTTCGACGT
>JBDSKP010000677.1:0-7024 GCA_039916925.1 Duganella sp. | reverse complement strand
GCGCGCCCGGCGACGACCAAGCCGGCACGTGGGTGCGGGTGGCCACGCCGATGGCGCCGGTGGCCGGGGCCAACTGGGGCAGCAGCGCCCTGCCCCGCATCGGGCAGGAAGTACTGGTCGATTTCCTCGAGGGGAATATCGACCGGCCCGTGGTGATCGGCACCGTCTACAACGGCCGCGGCCAGGCCGACGCGCAGCACAATCAAGTCGCCGGCGGCGCCGGCGTGGCGACCGGCAACGCGCCGGCGTGGTTCCCCGGCGAGGCCGGCGGCCACGCGCACCCGGCGGCGCTGTCGGGCATCAAGACGCAGGCGCTGCAATCGAGCCAGGGCGGCAGCGGCGCTTACAACCAGTTGGTGTTCGACGACAGCCCCGGCCAGTCGCGCCTGGGCCTGCAACGGCACGCCACGGCGCACCAGGGCACGGCCGAATTGAACCTCGGCCACCTGCAGCACCAGAGCGACAACCAGCGGCTGAAGCCGGCCGGCTTCGGCGCCGAGCTCAAGACCGAGCATAGTGTCGCGGTGCGCGCCGGCAAGGGGCTGCTGCTGTCGACGGATGCGCGCGGCGGCGCCACCGGTGGCCAGATGGATTCCAGGGAAGCGATCAGCCAGCTGGAGCAAAGCGTGCAGCTGCAGACCGATCTGGCCGAGACGGCGCAGAAACATAATGCCAAGCTGAAGGACGAAGCGGCACCGGCCGAACTGCTATCGATCAAACAGGTCAGGCATGTGGGCGAAGTACTGAGTGGAACAGACGGTGGAGCGTCCTCCGACGCCGGCGGCGAATCCGAATCTCTAAAAGCCGCTGCATACACGGAAGCCCACGCGCAACTGTCGAGCCCAACCGGCATCGTCGCGGCAACGCCGGCCAACACCCTTCTCGCCTCGGGCAAAACCGGCAATCTTAGCGCAGGCCATGACATCAATTTCGCTGCACAGGGAAATACATTCCATGCAGTGAAAGCCGGCATTGGTCTGTTCACTTATGGCAAGGCGACCAGTCCCGAAAAGCCGAACAAGGAAATTGGTATCCGCCTGCACGCCGCGAGCGGAAAGGTGAGCGTTCAAAGCCAGTCGGACGAAACGAAGCTGACAGCCGACAAACCGGTTACCGTAACCAGCGTGACGAAAAGCGTAACGGCCAGCGCCAAACAGTACCTTGCGCTAACCGCACAAGGTGCCAGCCTGAAGATCGAGGGCGGCAACATAATGCTTCACGGCCCCGGCACGATCACCTTCAAGGCGAGCAGCAAGGAACTGGCGGGACCATCGAGTTCGTCCAGCGAGTTGAAATTGCCAGTAGTCGGCAAGCTGGCCGAATGCCCATCAGCACAATCGGACGCTGCCACCGGAGGCGCCAGTGCAATCTAAGCTCGCTCAGTTACGTGCGAGCATCGATCCAGTAACGCCACTGTTTGTGCTGGTCGATCCGATGGTTGGGGAGCCCCTGCCCGGCATCGGCATCCCCGTTCCCGGTTCCGACGCGACAGATCAGCGCGCGCAGGGCTGGGAACGCGACATCGTCCCGGTCACCCTGCCAAAGAGCATTGCCCTGCCCGCACATCAACATCCTTACCTGATTCAGCTACGTGGCGGGGACGACCCGTTGCTGGAAGTGACATTCTCCATCGCCGGCCAAGAGCGACTGGAGGCGCAGTCCGGCGGACTGGATGGGACAGGACGCGCCGTACATCGGATCGGCGGCTGGCTGCAAAGCAGCATGCGCTGGCCGGAACTCGGCGCCCGTGTCGCGGAAATGTGCCGCGTGAACACCGAGGCGGCGACCAAGGCGACCTACTTGCGGGTTGCTGATCGTCGGGTGCTTGATCTTTTATGCCACGTCGGGGGCCAAAGCCGTGTCGTCGCTCAATTCGGACGCCTTCAAAGTTGGACATATTTGAACGTGAATGGCGACTTGTCCCGCCTCCAATCGCCGCGTGAGCAAAGCGAACGCCTGCGCCTGAGCGAACAGGAATGGCGACGAATGTATCGCGGCGAAATGCTGCATCGGACACTTGCCCATTACCTCGGCGAGACGGCCTTTACCGATGCCATGATCGCAACGCCGACTTACGCCTCTGCCGAGACTGCCCTCCTTTCATGTGCGGACGCAGCACGCCGATGGCCGCACCGTTTCAAAAGCGACGTTGACGACGCCGTATGGGCCGCGTTGGCGATGTGGCGTCCGTCAATAAATCAGCTGCCGGCGATTCGCGATCTGCTTGACGATCCGGGTTCGGAAGATGAGCCCGCTGAGCCGGTGAGCTTTGTGCACCGCGACCTCATCACCCTAATACAACGGGCGGAAAAAAAAGCCCGATTTGATTGACCAAAGGATTCAGATACACATGGCCACGACTTCCGGTTGCGATGTATGCAAAAAAAGCTCGCTCTCGCTGCTGCTGCTACGCCCTAGCCCTATTTCCAAAAACCCGTTTCTGCTCGCGCCTGGCTCACAAAGTGTTGCCGCCGAACCCTCCTCTGTCACCGGGCTGTTGCCTTCGCGCCTGCCGACCGAGGCGCGCTTCGGCTTGCGCTTGCTGCGCGCAGGGTATGTGCACGTCTTTATTCCCAACCCGCCGCCCAGGATGACGCATTGGCGGGTTTATCGGGTGACCGAGCAGGCTGACCTCGTGCCGCAGGAACACGCGCTGTTTTCTCAACCCGGTCAGAACGTGGCTTGCGAGCGAGTGGGCCACATCGCCACAGGCATGAAAGTCTTGAACATTCCTCAGGCAGACAAAATCAGTGAGATTTGGATTGCGTATAGTGCCAACCTTTGGAATGAAACACTACGCAAAAAGAACGCGGGCGACGCGAAGGTGATGCAACAGGTCTCTTTAAGAGCAAGCGGACCTAACACCTTCCCCCCGACACCGCAAAAACTCAAAGCCCAAGTGCTGGAATGCGCGTTGACGTCTTACGTGATCGATAGCTCGACGGAACAGGATTTCGCCTTCAATAGCATCGCGAAAAGCGTCGACCAATTGGCCGCAGGACTAGCTGTCGCTGCGGCGAAACATCCCAAGACTGCAGGTAAAGAACTTGCGGTGGTCTTACGTGACCCGGTAGGCATTGCCGCAGAGCTCAATTCGCTGCGCGTCCGTCGCAACGAACCTATCAAGCGCGAGTTTAACAAGCCAGAAATCGTACACCCGATAAACAGCTCTAATGTCGTTCTCGGCATAAAAAAATCTCAAATTGACACTGCCGAAGCGGCGAGTTTTGAAGAAGTCACACCGTTGACTACGTTGAGGGCGTTCAATAGCCGTACCTGGCCAGAAGGCACCACTTATCGGGTGCTGAGTACTACCGAAGCGAATCAGCTGCTTACGGAGCCCGGCTTTTTTTTAGCCCCGCACATACGCAAAGCCATCCTCGATAAAGAGAAAATGATATGGCTATTCTACCCGGATCACGCAGGGCGCGCCCGCGATTGGACGGAGCGTAAAGCCGCGAAAAGCTGGGCCAAATTCTCGAAATATGTGGACGAGGAAGGTCGCTCTAGCTGGGTTAAAAACTTTAACAATCGAATGAAGCTTGAGCACTACGATCCACTTCGAAAAATGGAAGAAGACTGGTTCTCGGCTGCCGAAGATGCTCAGACGCTGAGTTACTTCGCTCGTCATTTCGATCCCGACTCACAAGTCTCGGCATCCAAGCCGGCTGTAGATAGCGTCGTCTATGCGCATGAGAGCCATCTGATTCACATGCCCGCACCGATGACTGCGGGCCCGGTAACGGACAGGTACATCGCAATGCTGGATCGCGCCATCACCGAACCGGATGCTGTGATCTTACGTAAAACAATCGGAAATAAAAACAATCTAATCCAGGATGCACATATTCAACTCACTGGTGATCCAGGAGACGCCGGTATGCGTGACAAAACCTTCGACATGCTCAAAGGTTATAGTGAGCTCACGCGATCAGGGCCTGCGATGCAATCGCACGGGTGGATCGGCCATGCGTTGGCGCTTTACAGCATTGGCCAAATCAGTGCGTTGACGGGCGCGGCGATGTCGATGGCGGCCACACATCCGCCCACGGCGAAGGTCCTCAACAAATTGCAAACATTGATGAAGTTCCAGAAGCTATTGGAAGTCGCTGTGGAAGGCGCACTGAAGGGCGAGGCGCCCAAGCTTCCAGTTTTGCTTAAACTCCAGGTCAGCGCCGACGAGGCACTAGCCGTAATGGCGGCGCGCCCCGGTCAAAACGTCGGCATAACAAAGACTCGGATCGAGCGACACCGAACAGCAGGCGCAATGGTCACGTTGACCCTGCTCACCGATACCGATGCAATAAAGGCCGCCGCCGGCGATGTCTCGGCGATGACAACATCTCCAGCTAGTGGGAAAGTGAAAATGGGCGATGGGCCCACCACCGCTGCAACGACGGCAGCTGCGGGCAAAGCCCCTGTCCTCTCGAAGGAAGCCTTTCTCAACCTTTATCAACGCCAAGCAACCATGGCGTCAAAAGCGTCCAACCTAATTCGCAACGCCCTGCCTGCGATGAGTAGCACGGTTACCGGGGCCAATGTTTTGGAGCTATCGAGAAGCCTTGATGGCAGATTAGCGCTTGCTAGTATGGTAATTCAAGCCATTGGGATGTGGAATGGCATGGAAGCGATACGAAAGGCTGACTCCGACAGTGCCCGACTGGATGCGACCTACGGGCTTTTGGACAGCGTGGTAGGTTTTAGCGGCGGAGCACTACAAATGCTCGGTGCCTATGGACAAATTCAGCTAACTCGCAGAGTGGGAAGCCAGGCGGCCGAAGGGGCGATTAATAGAAGCATGGGGCTTGGAGCCATGCGATTTCTCGGCGGTGTGACCGGAGTCGCGGGCGGCTTCATCAATATGGTTGCGTCCTATAAAAAGAGCAGCGATCAAAAGGAGGCGGGCAATTCAACTGCAAGCGATTGGTATTTCCTTTCGGCAGCCGCCTCGCTAGGAACGATCTTTTCTTCGGGCGTAATCTCCTTTGGATATGTAGCAAGCAGTCTATCGGCACGAGGGGTAGGTGGCGCAGTGGTACGGACGGTAGCGGTGCGCTTAGGCGCAAACGCTGTCCTGGCGACCGTCGGAGGCGTAGCCTTAACCGCGTCCGGTGTCGGACTGGTTTTATTGGGGGCGAGTGTAGCTTTTCAGGTAGGAGCCATTCTACTTACGCCCGACCAGTTGCAAACTTGGCTTGCCAGAAGCTATTTTGGCCAAGACGGAGGCATTATCTTCCCTGGGAAACGCGATGACATGTTTCCTAAAGGAGATTGGCCGGTTGAGAAAAAATCGCTAGAAGAAGTCATTGAAAAATCAAAAGAAGATCTCGCCAAACAGAATTAGCAATGACTTTAACGTCTCCATAATAAAACCAACAGGAAATATATCTTGAGATCTTCAGAATCCAAAGAAAAATTATCCGGCGTCTTAGAAACATACAAAAAGAATGTTCCGGCGTCCACCTCGGCCATCGCGCTAAACTTAATAAAGAGAAAGTTTTGTGATGCCATCGAGTATAAAGGAATAGCGGATGGAACTAGAGGGATGGTGCTATTTTTTGGCGCCTTACTTTTGTTCTGCGCGGTGTACGCCGATTACTTGTTTATTGGAGGACAAATTGGAAGCAAAAAGTTCTCTTGGTTTCAATTTATTTTAACAATTTTCTTAGTTGCAATTACCAATACAATTGCAATTTATTTCTTCTTAAAATCAATTCGCATTGAACTTTTTCGCCCAATTGACGAACCCATAATTTTTGATCGAAAAAATAGAAAAATCTATAGGCTATCCCGCGAGGTCAAAGTGGGATGGAAGGGGTTGCTAGCGGGTTGGCCTATTCAAGTAGCAGTCCATGACTGGGATTTAGTTAAAGCTGAACATCATGTCGCCATCAACGCTGATGGTTCAACGCTCAATCGCATGCATGCATTGGTTTTTTCTGTTAAGAAAAGTCCCAGTGACAACACCATCATTGATAGCTTTATGTTAGGCAATGGTACCCAGCACGGGGAATCGACTGTTCCGGCGGTATATGAACACGTTCGTAAATTTATGGAGGAAGGCGGCCCTCATTTGCCGCCAAGCGAAAACATATCGCTCATCGGAACGCCGTCTTCCTTTCTGCAGTGCATGGCTCAATCGGGACCATATGGTAAAACCCTGAAAAGCTGGTGGAAAAACGCCCGCTTCTTAACCATTCTTGGTTTCGTATTTTTCCCAATTACAATACCGATTTTTACGCTCCTTGGAATATTTTCTTGGTTGAGTTATGTGACATCGACGCCGATTCAATGGCCTAGTGAAGTACTTTCTGCGATTGGCAAGCCGACAAATGAGGACTGAATACCACCTCGGATTTGCGGGACGGCGTCGGTGACGCCTCATGGACAGCTGATGCACTTTGAATAAAAGGTAAGATGAGCGCCTTTCAACAATTGACTTAGCTAAATCTACAAAAAAATCTCGCCAACAAGGAAAGCCGGAACTGCCTATGGGAGTGTTTTACCTTTAACAGAAACAGCTATTTCAGTATCAAAGATACGGTGGCAGATTGGGCGAGATAAATGAACAAAGCAACCTGGAATTCACTTATTTTATCAATAGCGGTTTTGCTAATAAGTACAATCGGCGGGGCATTGATAGCTCAAAAACTAGCCGAGGGGGACGCAGGATTCAGCTTCCTCTGGTTCGGTTGCGCAGTTGCATCATTGATTTTAATTTTACAATTAGCCACGTTTTCGTCCGCCAAACAAAAGCTCTTTTCCCAGTTGCTATTTCTGGGCTTTTTTGGCTTCTCAATGGTCTGGTTTATGTCATCCCTGTTTTTTCCGATATTCTGGATTAAAGAGAT
Source organism: Duganella sp. (assembly GCA_039916925.1). Lineage (GTDB taxonomy): Bacteria > Pseudomonadota > Gammaproteobacteria > Burkholderiales > Burkholderiaceae_D > Rugamonas. The sequence goes on along the minus strand of JBDSKP010000677.1, from coordinate 173 downwards.
AGACATATCGATAAAATTTATATTATTCGCTATTTTTATCGCCATCATGGGGTTCAATCTTAGCCGCGGCTGGAGAACTTTAAATAGACGGTGGAACGAAACGGGTGCCCAGACCTTTCAAGCCGTGTTCAAAGAAAACGCGGCTGTTGGCGATTGGAATAAAATTGTCCGCG
>JBDSKP010000676.1:0-2074 GCA_039916925.1 Duganella sp. | reverse complement strand
ACGCCGAGGCGGCGGAAATCCAACTTCTGCCGCTCGATCTGCTCGGTGGCGTACTCGCGGCACTTGGCGCGGAAGGCCTGCGCATCCAGCTTGTCGCCGACTTTTCCAAACTTCTTCTCGACCTGGTGCTCGATCGGCAGGCCGTGGCAATCCCAGCCCGGGATGAACGGCGCGTGGTGACCGGCGAGACGCGCGGCCTTGACCACGATGTCCTTGAGCACCTTGTTCACGGCGTGGCCGATGTGGATGTCGCCGTTGGCGTACGGCGGGCCGTCGTGCAGGATGAATTTAGGACGGCCGGCGGCGGCCTTGCGCACGCGCTCGTAGATCTTCTTGTCTTGCCATTCCTTGACCCAGTTCGGTTCGCGCTTGGCCATATCGCCGCGCATCGGGAACGGGGTTTCGGTCATGTTGACCGGGTATTTGCTTTCAGGCTTTTTCGGGGCTTTGCTTTTATCGGACATGTTTTTTCTTCAGTGATGTATGCGGGAATTCTGTGTAGCCGGCGCGCGTAGCTGGTCGCGCGCTCAAATTCGGTCGGTGGCGTTGGTCGCGCTAATGAGGTCGCCCGTGGCGCCGTCGCGCCGCGCGAAGTACGCGCGGGCGATGTCGGCGTCGCGGTGGATGGCGGCCGTCAAGGTCGGCAGGTCGACGTATTTTTCCTCGTCGCGGATCTTTTGCAGGAATTCGACGCGCACCTGCCTGCCATAGCAGCCCTGGTTGAAGGCAAACACGTGCACCTCCAGCAGCACGCGGCCGCTGTCGTCGACGGTGGGGCGCACGCCCAGGCTGGCGACGGCCGCCAGCGGCCGCTCGGCCAGGCCGTGCACCTGGACGATGAAGATGCCGGACAGCGCGGGGCGGTGCGGCACGCGCAGGTTCAAGGTCGGAAAGCCCAGGGTGCGGCCCAGCTTCTGGCCGTGGATCACGTGGCCGGAGATCGCGTACGGATGGCCTAGCAGCGCCTCGGCGCGGCCGAAGTCGCCCTCGGCCAGCGCGGCGCGCACGGCCGACGACGAGATGCGGGTGCTGCCGTTCATCACCGTCGGCAGGGTCTCGACGTGGAAACCGTATTGTTTGCCCGCCTCGAGCAGCATTTGCACGTTGCCGGCGCGGCGCGCGCCGTAGCAAAAGTCGTCGCCGACCATCAGCCATTTGACGTGCAAGCCCTCGACCAGCACTTTTTCGGTGAATTCGCGCGGCGTGAGCGCGGCGAACGGCGCCGAGAAGTGCTCGACGATGACGCGGTCGATGCCGTTGTCGGACAGCGATTGCAGCTTGTCGCGCAGGTTGGCGATGCGCGGCGGCGCCTTGGACGGGTCGCCGGCCTTGAGGGCGAAGAACTCGCGCGGGTGCGGCTCGAAGGTCATCACCGCCGCTTCCAGGCCGAGGCCGGTGGCGGCGCCGCGCACGCGCGCCAGCAACGCCTGGGGGCCGAGGTGGACACCGTCGAAGTTGCCGATCGTGAGCGCGCACGGCGCGCGCGCCGCTGCGTTGGGGAGACCTCGGAATACCTTCATGGGAATCTGGGGAACTGTCGCTAAATGGAGGATTATACGGTTTGTTTCGGGGATGCACACTGTTAACCCATATGCGGTCGCCGCGACGCGGGCTGTGCCGCGTAGGGGTCGTACCCCGAATGGGGTGCGACCCCGCGTGGCTTTGCGGGTTTATTGACGCCCTAAAACAAAAAAGCGCCGCCTGCCGGAGCAGACAGCGCTTCAGGAACTAAAACCGGTCGGATTAAGCGGCTTTGTTCAGGCCCAGCGTCCAGTAGCGGGCCAGGTCGGCGGTGCCGTCCGTGCCCTTGACCGACTTGAAGGTCGACACGGCGGCCGATTTCTTGCCGGCGATCGATTGCGCGATACCGTAGTGCAGCTTGATCGCTTCCGGGTTCTTGCCGGTGCCCAGCTTAACGGCCTGTTCCATCAGCGGCAGGCCCTTGTCGGCCTTGCCGGCCGAAACCAGCGCGTAGCCCATGTTGGCCAGCGCGTCGGCGTCCTTGTTCTTGACGGCTTCGGCTTCCTCCTTGGCTTGCTTGGCGTCGAACTCGGCCTGGGTCTTGGCGGCCAGG
>JBDSKP010000675.1:0-10007 GCA_039916925.1 Duganella sp. | reverse complement strand
GGTTCTCAGCGCCTGCGGCGGCAGCGACAACGTCAACCCGACGCCAACGACGCCGCCCGTCACACCGCCGGTTACGCCACCGGTCAGCATGGTGGACGCCTTCTTCGCCAAGGTGATGGCCATCATTGACGATGGCGGCGAAACCACCACCGAGCCCGTGGCGACCGATCCGGTCGCCGTCACCACGCCGGATGACACGGAACCGGCCACCGTGAAGTAAGCGGTGACAAGGGCGGACGCCGCACGGTCCGCCCTTTCCGCGTTGTGAGGTTCCCATGAATAACATCATCATCATCGCGCTGGCGTTATCGGCCACCGTGGCGCGAGCGGCGCCGTACATTCCGTCCGATGGCAAGCAAGTGATCGAAACGCTGCCGCGTCGCGGCGATCCGGTGCAGCAGCAGATGCGCAGCCTGCGCGCCGAATTGAACGCCCGGCCGACCGACATCGCCCTGGCCACCGGCGTCGCGCGCCGCTATATCGCGCTGGGCCGGAGCGAAACCGATCCGCGCTATCTCGGTTACGCGCAGGCCGCGCTGGCGCCGTGGTGGGCGCAGGCCGCGCCGCCGCCGCGAGTGCGGCTGTTGCGCGCGACGCTGCTGCAAAGTACCCATCAATTCGGCGCCGCGCTGGAGGACCTGAAGGGCGTGCTGGCGGCGCAGCCGGACAACGCGCAGGCCTGGCTGACGCAAGCGACCGTGCAAACGGTGCAGGGCGACTACGCCGGCGCCACCGCCAGCTGCGCGCACGTATCGAGTCTGACGATGGAACTCATCACCGTCACCTGCATCGCCAACGTCGGCACGGTCACGGGGCGCAACGCCAAAAGCGAACAGCTGCTGGACCTGACTCTGGAGCGCAGCACCAACGCGCCGGCGGAACTGCGGGAGTGGGCGTTGACACTGCTGGCCGAGATGGCGCAGCGGCGCGGCGACGCCACCGTGGCCGAGGCGCGCTACCAGCGCGCGCTGGCGATGGCGCCGAACGACAGCTATCTGCTGGGTGCCTACGCCGACTTTCTGCTGGAGCAAAAGCGTCCCGCCCAGGTGCTGACGCTGTTGCGCGATCAATCGCGCATCGACGCACTGCTGCTACGCCGCGCGCTGGCGCTAAGACAGCAGGGTGGCCAGCAGCAAGCGCTGGACGCCGACATCAAGGAGCTGGCGGCCCGCTTCGACGCGGCCGCGCTGCGCGGCGACACCGTGCACCAGCGCGAGCAGGCGCGCTTTGAATTGCAGCTGCGCGGGGATACATCCACCGCGCTGACGCTGGCGCGCAAGAACTGGGCGGTGCAAAAAGAGCCGGCCGATATCCGTATTTATCTTGAGGCGGCAGCGGCGGCGCGCGACGCCGGCGCCGCCAAACCGGTCATCGACTGGGTAACGCGGCACAAGATCGAAGACATCGGCGCGCAGCGCTTGATACGCCGGCTAAGCAACGGCACCACCGGAACCAATGGAAACACGTAGGGCGGATTAGCGAAGCGTAATCCGCCATGCACGCGCCGCCGGCGGCTCAAAGATGGCGGATTACGGCGTTCCGCCTAATCCGCCCTACGTGGATCAACTAACAGGAACATGATGCTACGTCTGATTTTACTTCTCGCGCTGCTATGCGGCGCCATGTCGCCGGCGCAAGCGCACAAACCGAGCGACAGCTACCTGTCGCTGACCGCGCAGGGCGACCGCATGACGGGCCAGTGGGATATCGCGCTGCGCGACCTGGACTTCGCCATCGGCCTCGATCGAGATGGCGACGGCAAGCTGACGTGGGACGAGATCCGCGCGCGCCACGCGGCCATCGGCGCCTACGCGCTCGAACGCCTGAAGCTGTCGACCGACAAAGGACAATGCGCCATCAACATCGCCGACCAGCTGATCGACGACCACACCGACGGCGCCTACAGCGTGCTGCGTTTCGGCGTAACCTGCCCGACGCCGATGACACGGCTGACGATCGACTACCGCCTGTTCGCCGATCTCGATCCGCAGCACAAAGGCCTGCTGCGGCTGACGCACGACGGCGACACCTCGACCGCGATCTTCGACCCGCAACACGCGCGCCAGACGCTGTCGCCGACGGCGCCGGACCGCTGGCGGCAGCTCGGCACCTACGTCAAGGAAGGCGTATGGCACATCTGGATCGGCTATGACCACATCCTGTTCCTGCTGTCGCTGCTGCTGCCGGCGGTGCTGCTGGCCGCGCCGTCGGACAATCTGCGCGGCGCCTTCATCGACGTGCTCAAAGTGGTGACCGCATTCACGCTGGCGCACTCGCTGACGTTGACGCTGGCCAGCCTGTCGCTGATCGCGCTGCCGTCGCGCTTTGTCGAATCGGCCATCGCGGCCTCGGTGATACTGGCCGCGATCAACAATATCTACCCGCTGTTCCGTGGCCGGCGGCCGCTGGCCGCCTTCGCATTCGGCTTGATCCATGGCTTCGGCTTCGCCAGCGTGCTGATCGATTTGGGCCTGCCGAAAACGTCGCTGCTGGCAAGCTTGTTCGGATTCAACGTCGGCGTGGAACTGGGGCAATTATGCATCGTCGCACTATTTCTCCCTATCGCATTTACGCTGCGAAACACTATGTTCTACCGGCGGCTGCTCACCGGCGGTTCGGTCGCGATCGCCTTGGTGGCAATGGTCTGGTTCGTCGAACGCGCGTTCGACATGCAAATGTGAAGGAACACGCGCGATATTGAGCCACCTCGCATTCGTTGTCTTTTTGTTCAGCTACGATCATGGCACTTTTCACGATCGAGAGAACAGAAAATGTGCGGAATATGGGGCATGATCAACAACGGCAGGCCGCAATGCGACAACGCCGCGGCGCTGGCCGCCGCCTTTCGCTATATCGACGGACGCGGCCCGGACGCGCGTGGCGCCCGGCAGGTGGCGTTGCGCGGCCACGCCGTCACGCTGGCCCACAGCCGGCTGGCGGTGATCGAGCTGTCGGCGCTGGGCGCGCAGCCGATGGCCGACGCCGACTCCGGCTGGTCCATCACCTACAACGGCGAAATCTACAACTACCGCGAAATCCGCGAAACGCTCATGGATGCCGGACAAGCGTTCAGCGGCGGCAGCGACACCGAGGTCTTGCTGCGCGCGTGGGCGCTCTGGGGACTGGCCGCCTTGCCCCGCCTCAACGGCATGTTCGCGTTCGCCGCGCTGAACGAAAAGACCGGGGAACTATGGCTGGTACGCGACCGCTTCGGCGTCAAGCCATTGCTGTGGGGCCGCTGCCCGGACGGCGACATCGTGTTCGGCTCCTCGGTCGCCAGCGTCGCCACCATGGTGGGCACCGACATCGACACCGCCTACTGCGCGCGCGGTGTGCGCTACAAAGCCTACGAGACCGCGCAATCGGGCTCGCCGTACAAACATGTGAACGCGGTGGCCGCCGGCTGCTGGATCAAGTTCCAGCTGTCGCCGGAGCGCATCAACGTCAGCGAAGGCCGCTGGTACTCGCTCAGGGACGCGGTGGCGCGGCGGCAGGCGGCAATGGCGGACCTCAGCGACGCCGACCTGCTCGAAGAATGCCGCCAGTTGTTCGACAGCGCCGTCCAGCTGCGCTTGCGCAGTGACGTGCCCGTCGCGGTATCGTTAAGCGCGGGCCTGGACTCGGCGTCGATCGCCTGTATGATGCTGCGCCACGGCGCGCGCACGCACGCGTTCTCGTTCGGCGCGCCGTCCGAGCCGTCCTCCGAAGGTCCCGGCACACAATCGCTGGCCAAGGCCACCGGCATCGACGTCAACTATGTCTGGCCCCGTTACAGCAGCTGGGACATGTACGAGATGCTGGAAAAGACGATGGCCTTCCAGGAGGCGCCGTTTTCGGGTCTGAGCCCGATCGCGCAGAACGCGGTGTTCCGCGCGGTCAGCGACGCCGGCTTCAAGGTGCTGCTGGGCGGCCAGGGCAGCGACGAGATTTTCGCCGGCTACCGCAAGTTCATCGTCATCGCGCTGCGCGAGGCGCTGCAACGGCGCGAGGCGGCGGGCGCGCTGCGGCTGATGTATTCACTGGCCCTGATGCTGGCGTACGAGGCCAGCCAGGCGCGCATGTACTGGCAAAACCTGGGCCGCTACAAGGGCAAGGCCAGCGCCTTCCGACTGCTCGATTGGGAAGCCGGCGCGCACAACCTGTGGGGCGAGGCCGGCATGTCGCTGGCGGACCGGCAGATCGAGGACATCCAGCAATGGAGCCTGCCCACCTTGCTGCGCTACGAGGACCGCAACTCGATGGGTTACGGCATCGAGACCCGGCTGCCGTTCATGGACTACCGGCTGATCGAGTTCGCGCTGGCGTTGCCGACGCGGATGAAGATCGCCAACGGCTACGGCAAATGGCTGCTGCGCGGCGCGGCCAAGGGACTGGTGCCCGACGTCGTGCGGCTCAATCGAAAAAAACGCGGCTTCGACGTGACGCAGAACTGGATCGCACAAGGCATCGGCACCAGCCTGCGCGGCTTCATCTTCGACCATTCCTCGGCGTTGCGGGGCGCGCTCAAAACCGGCGAACAACTCGGCAAGCTGTTGTCCGACGAATCGCTCTCGCAAGACCCCAACCTGCTCGATGAAGCGCTGCTGCTGGCGTGGCTGGTCGATCCGACGCGCCTGCCACGACATCACGCCCGGCCATCGAGGATGGCGGCATAGCTCTGGAACCGCGGCATGAAAAAAATCTGCCATTTCTCGTCGGTGCATCCGGGCCTCGACATCCGCATCTACCGCAAACAATGCGTCTCGCTCGCGCAGGCGGGCTTCGACGTGCACCTGGTCATAGGCGCCGACGAAGCCCAGATCGCCGAGGCGGCCGGCGCCGGCGTCACGATCCACCCGCTCGCGCCGCTCGCCGGTGGCCGCGTGCGGCGCATGGTGGCGCAGACGTGGCGCTGCTACCGCGCCGCTAGGGCGCTGAACGCCGACGTCTACCACTTCCACGATCCCGAGCTGATTCCGTATGGCTTGCTGCTTAGTTGGCAGGGCCGGAAAGTCATCTACGATCTGCACGAGGATCTGCGTGCGGACATCCACTCGAAGCAATGGATACCGGCGCCGCTGCGGCGCGCCATCGGCTCGGCGGCGCGCGGCGTCGAGCACTTCGCGGCGCGGCGTTTCGCCGCCATGGTCGCGGCCACGCCGTACATCGGCGCGCTGTTCGACAAAAGCGCCGCGCGGGTCGCTGTGATCCACAACTACCCGACCATCAACGAGCTGGCCGCCGCGGCATCGGCGACGGTGACGGCGATCCCGCGCGACAGCGTCTGCTACGTCGGCGCGATCAATGAGATGCGCGGCATCCGGCACATCGTCCAGGCGCTCGAGACGGCGCCCGTCAGGCTGCTGCTGGCCGGCGCGTTCGACCCGCCCGCGCTGCGCGTGGAACTGAAGGCTTACCGGGGCTGGCACCAGGTCGAGGAGTACGGCTTCGTCGACCGTCGGGAGGTGGCGGAGATCATGGCGCGCAGCGTGTGCGGCCTGGTGACGCTGAAACCGGAGCCGAACTTCGTCAATTCGCTGCCGATCAAGCTGTTCGAATACATGTCGGCCGGGTTGCCGGTGATCGCCTCGGACTTTCCGCTGTGGCGCGGCATCGTCGAGGAGGCCGAATGCGGCATCTGCGTCGATCCCGAGGACCCCAACGCGATCGCCAAGGCGATCAACTTCCTGTTGATGCATCCGGACGTGGCCGACGAGATGGGCCGCAACGGCCGGCGCGCGGCCGAAAGCAAATACCGGTGGGACCGCGAGGGCGCCAAGCTGGTGGCGCTGTATAGCGAGATCTTGGCGGAGGCGACGGGAACCGGCGAGGTCAGACTGGGGCGGCAACGGGTATGACTACTTCGGAGGCGGCGAAGGTATCGGGCCGGCTATACGTTCAAAAATTCTTTGCTCGATTACCTCGGCTTGACACGCCCCAATTCTTACTTCCGGGGATCACGCGACAATGGGCTTGGTATTTTTCCAAACAACTTCGGAGGTAACATGGCAACCGACGCATACTTGAAAATCACGGGATCAATGGCGAATCAGCCGATGCAGGACGTAAAGGGTGGATCGAACTCACAGTGGCGCATTGGGGTGTTACGCAACCTCGAAGCGCCACCGCATCGACTGGAGGCGGCCATACGGCCGAACGCTGCGAACACAGAACCCTATCGTTTTCCAAAGTCGCAGACTTGGCGTCGCCGATACTGATGCAAACCTGCTCGATGGGTAAAACAATCCCAAAGGCCACTTTAGAGTTTATGCGTGCCGACGGCGAGGGTAATCCGGTCAAGTACTACGAGGTTGAATTAGAAAACGTCATGATCGCCAACATGGATCAGCAAATGAGCGGAAGCGGCCTGGTACAGGACGACATCGGACTGCGCTTCTCCAAGGTTAAGTGGAAATACACCCAACAGAAAATCGGAGGCGGCACCGGCGGCAGTACAACGGGCGGCTGGGATTTGGCCTGCAACAGGTGCGCGTAAGGGAGCGGCCATGCTAGAAGTCCAACCAAAGGATTCACGCGGCTACTTCATACTGCCGCAGACACCAGAAGACGCCGGATACTATGTGTACGGGACGCCTGACCGGGGACGGGCGCAGTACGCTAGCCCCAGATTGCTTTCGGTGATCTTCCACATCGAGCGCGAGTGGCAAGCCATTGATGACAGGAAGTTCGGTATCGGAAATATCAGCATCGCGGGCGGGTTACCTTATGACGAGCACCGCAGCCATCAAAAGGGGGTCGAAGTGGACATTAGGCCGATCCGAAAGGACAAGCTAGTGGGCCAAGGCGCCAACTTAACGCGGTTTGACTCGGCTTACGACCGCGAGGCAACAATCAAGCTTATTCGTCTTTTTGCGGACCACCCAATGGTGAAGATCATCTATTTTAATGATGACAAAGTGCAGCAGGCCATTGGCGGTAGCCGCGTGAAGTCTTTGACGAGGCACGATGACCACTTTCATGTCGATCTCAAGGTGACTCCATGAACGCTCGCATTACCGGCATTGTTGGCGCGCTCGCGCTATTCTCCACTGCTTTGGCAGCAGAGAAACAGCAAGAGTGGACGCCTGATTTTAAACCGTTCAGCGGGCGGTATCAGGTCTATTCAGGCTCGCCGTCAGAGAGACGACCGCCGACATCCTCCGAGAAGCAGGCGTCCGTCGTACTGACTGGCCGTGCAGCGAAAGACCTGTTCGATCAGATCGGCCCCGATGTGAAGGATGCATGTAGCTCCGATTCAAATTACCGGGAACGGCGCAAGGGCCACCTCGATTGCTCCTATACAAAGGAAAACGGCTACCAGTGTTTTATCGGTATTGACCTTAAAACAGGAAAAAGCACATATGGCTCAACCTGTTAATCGCCGCTGAATTAGTGCTCCTCTCAGCCGCAAGGTAAGGGAAGGAGGAGGAGGAAGTCGGCTATCCATTGGGCGGCGGAACGGCAAGGCGCGGCTGAAAGCAGATACCGATGGGATAGGGAAGGCGCCAAGCTGCTCGCGCTGTATGGCGAGAGTTTGGCGGAGGCGCCCGATGTCGCAGGCCACCGAAGCCGCTTAAACACGTAGGCGGATTATCGGGCGAGGCCCGCTAACCGCCCGGGGGCCCATCGAAGAAGCGCCCTACCTGCCGGTAGGTCTTAGAGGCGGAACGCCGTAGTCCGCCATTTTATGAGCCGCCGACGGCGCATGCATGGCGGATTACGCTTCGCTAATCCGCCCTACGTGGATCCGTGGAAAGGTGGCAGCGTGGTCAAACACACTGTCAGGCCGATGCCAGCACGTTGTGCGCCTGCTCGTCCGCATGGTACGAGCTGCGCACCATGGCGCCGACGGCGGCGTGCTTGAAGCCCATCTTGTAAGCCTCTTCCTCGAACATCTTGAACACGTCCGGGTGCACGTAGCGGCGCACCGGCAGGTGGCTGTTCGACGGCGCCAGGTATTGGCCGATGGTCAGCATGTCGATGTTGTGCTCGCGCATGTCGCGCATCACCTGCAAAATCTCTTCGTCGGTCTCGCCCAGGCCGACCATGATGCCCGACTTGGTTTTGACTTCCGGATACAACTCCTTGAACTCCTTGAGCAGCTGCAGCGAGTGCATGTAGTCCGAACCCGGACGCGCTTCCTTGTACAGGCGCGGCACCGTTTCCAGGTTGTGGTTCATCACATCCGGCAGGCCGTCCTTGAAGATGTCCAGCGCCTTTTGCAGGCGGCCGCGGAAGTCCGGCACCAGCACTTCGATCTGGGTCTTCGGCGACAGCGCGCGCGTGTTCTGGATGCACTCGACGAAGTGGCCGGCGCCGCCGTCGCGCAAGTCGTCGCGGTCGACCGAGGTGATGACCACGTAGCTCAGGCGCAACTCGGCGATGGTGCGCGACAGGTTGCCCGGCTCTTCTTTATCCAGCGGATCGGGACGGCCGTGGCCGACGTCGCAGAACGGGCAGCGGCGCGTGCACTTGTCGCCCATGATCATGAAGGTGGCCGTGCCCTTGCCGAAGCATTCGCCGATGTTCGGGCAGCTCGCCTCTTCGCAGACGGTGACCAGCTTGTTTTCGCGCAGGATGTCCTTGATCTCGTAAAAGCGGGTCGAGGCCGACGCGGCCTTGACGCGGATCCACTCCGGCTTCTTCAGACGCTCAACTTGCTCGATCGGCACAATCTTGATCGGGATGCGCGCGGTCTTGCTGGCGCCTTTTTGCTTTTCGCTCGGGTTGTAAGCGGGGGCAATGCTGGAGGTGGTCTCAGTGGTCATTTGGCTGCGTGCCCTCGCGGGCATAGTTTGGTTGTTCGTGTGTTGCTGCTGGTATTGCTGGCGTTGCTGGTTCTACAAAGGCCAGGACGCGTATCAGCTCGTCGGCCAACTGCTGTTGCACGTCCGACAATTGCGCCTGGGCGCCGACGGACCGCATATCGACTGTCTCCAGCCCGGCATAGCCGCAAGGATTAATCCAGGAAAACGGGGCCAAATCCATCGCCACATTCAGCGACAGCCCATGGTAGGTGCAGCCGTTGCCGCGCACTTTCAAGCCGAGCGCGGCGATCTTGGCGCCCCGCTTCGGCCCGCCGGCCATGTAGATGCCCGGCGCGCCCTCGACGCGCTCACCGACGAGATTATACGCCCCTAACACATTGATGATCGCTTGCTCGATTTTATGCACGAATTGCCGGGCGTACAGCTTGCCGCCCGGCTTGTTGCGGCGCAGGTCGATCAGCATGTAAATCACCACCTGGCCGGGGCCGTGGTAGGTGACTTCGCCGCCGCGGTCGGTCTGCACCACCGGGATGGCGGCCGCGCCCGCCAACAGGTGGCCACGGTCGGCGCCCAGGCCCAACGTGAAAACTGGCGGATGCTCGACGATCCACAGTTCGTCGCGGGTGTCGGGCGTGCGCGCGTCGGTGAAGGCGCGCATCGCGGCGAAGGTGCTGTCGTAGTCGGCTAGGCCGAGGTGGCGGACCAGCGCCGGCTCGGGATGGGTAGGGGACGTCATGCCGCCATTATAAATCAGGCGGCAATGCGCGGTCGGCGAGCGGCGGACTAGCCCGGCTGGTGCCGCGCCAGCCACTGCTGGATCGACGGCCGCTGCCACTGGGCGGCGGCGTAATCCTTCAGCTTTTGCGGCACCTCGTCGCCGTTGAAGATCAATCGGTTCAGCATCATGGTCAAATCGACATCGGCGATCGACCACTCGCCAAACAGGTTCGCGCCTTGCACCAGCTGCTCGGCTACGTGGATCAGCTTGTCGGCGGCGGCCCGGCCGGCCTCGGTCAGCGGCGCGCTCGCCTTGCCAAAAAACACCGTCTCGGTGTCGCGCTCGACCCGCACCGGCACCAGATCGCTGCGCTATGAAAGCTGAGTGCGCTAGACGTAACATAAAAGTTTCAGTTATGGGTTGTAAAGACGCGCACAAAATTTATATGGAAAAACTTTTGCTGGAGTGTGGGTACAAACCGTTTGAAACTCATTATTCATTGTGGTTTTAAAAATGAAATTTAATTTAGATATTGAAAATTT
>JBDSKP010000674.1:0-4415 GCA_039916925.1 Duganella sp. | reverse complement strand
GATTTCGATCTGGCCCTCGGCGCTCGGCGTGGTCGGACCGGTGTAGATGATTTCGACGTTCTTCAGCTCCTTGGCCGCGTCCTTGGCGCCGGTGTGGGCGGCGTCGAAGAAGCCGTTGCCCAGGCTTTTGACGACCATGGCGATGCGGATGTTCTCATTTTTCTTTTCGCCGCAGCCGGCGATGGCCGTCAGCAGGCCGGCGGCAACGGCCGCCAATACGATCTTCCTGCGCTTCAATGCGATACCTCCGATTGGTACATCGCCGCCGACTGGTAGTCGAACGGAGGATTGAACTGGTTCGCAGTGTGCTGGGCCGGCATCGCTTCCGGCTCCACGGTCACCACGCGCACGCCCGATTGTTCGAGCAACTGCACCGCCGAATCGGAGGCGTAAGTATCGGTGATGACGGTCGAGACGCGGTTCAGGCCACACAGGATCAGTCCCGCCTTCTTGGCGAACTTGGAGCTATCGACCAGCACGATCAGTTCCTCGGCCTGCGAGATCAGGCGCTTCTCGGCCTGGATCAGCAGCGGGTCCGCTTCCATCAGGCCGAGCAGCGACAGGCCGTAGACGCTCATGAACATCTTGGCCGCGTAGTGGTGCTGTGTGATGTCGTTGTCGAAGGGGCTGAGGATGACGTTCTGCTCGCGATAGACCTTGCCGCCGGGGACAATGATCTCGTTTTCGCTCGATACCAGCAGGCGCTCGGCCATCAGGAAGGAGTTGGTGAGGATCTTGAGGTGCTGATCGACCAGGAATTCGGCCATCATGAAGGTGGTCGTGCCGCCGTTGATGATGATCGTTTCGCCTTCGGCGCACATGCCGGCGGCGTGGCGCGCGATGGCGCGTTTGCGCTCGGCGTAGCACTGGATGTTGTGCTGGAAGGTCTCGCTGGTGAGGGTGAAGCTGCGTTTTTTCTGCTCCAGGTTCGCGGCGCCGCCACGGGTGCGGGTGAGCAGACTGCGGGCGGCGAGCCAGCTGATGTCGCGGCGCACGGTGGCGGGGGAGGCGCTGAGCCAGTCGACCAATTGCGGCACGCTGGCCGTATTATGTTCGGCGAGCAACTTCAGCAAACGTTTACGGCGCTTGTGATTTACCATTCCTGTCTCCTTTTTTTTCGCCACTACTACCGTCGCTGCCGCGGTTTGCTGGGGGACCGATCCGGTGTGTGACTTTATTAAATATCAAGACTAAACATTTCAAAATCTTCCGTCAATCATTAGTCGATCAAATATTTGATTGTTTCGATATCGATTTCGCGATCCAATCACATTTCGATCATCGATATGATTATTTCCTACTTGGTCATCATCTTGAGCGCTTGCGCATTGACACCCATGCGCCGCTGATTTCTACTGGTCACAGTTGCCAAAAGCGGTACGGGCAAAGATGAATGCACAATCAAACAACGGAGATCAGTAAATGAAAGTAACCCAGCAGCAAGCCCCGATCACTTCTCTGTGGGACGACAAAGCTGCGGCAGCCATGAGCGAGCCGGAGCTGTTGCTATACCGTTCGAACCTGCTCGGTTCGGACCTGCGCATCACCAATTTCGGCGGCGGCAACACGTCGGCCAAGGTGATGATGGCCGATCCGCTCAGCGGCGAGCAGGTGGAGGTGCTGTGGGTGAAGGGCTCCGGCGGCGACCTTGGCAGCATCAAGCTCGATGGTTTTTCGACGCTGTACATGGATAAGCTCAACGCCCTGAAGTCGCGCTATCGCGGCCTGGCGCTCGAGGACGAGATGGTGGCCTATCTGCCGCACTGCACCTTCAACCTGAACCCGCGCGCCGCCAGCATTGACACGCCGCTGCACGCCTACATCGACCGCAAGCACGTCGACCACATGCACCCGGACGCGGTGATCGCCATCGCCGCCTGCGCCGGCAGCCAGGCGCTGACGCAAAAAATCTTCGAGGGCGAACTAGGATGGCTGACATGGCAGCGCCCAGGCTACGACCTTGGCCTGAAACTGGAACTAGTATCGAAGGCGCAGCCCAACCTGAAGGGCATCATCCTCGAAGGCCACGGCCTGTTCACCTGGGGCGACACCGCGAAGTCCTGCTACGAGACGACGCTGGCGATCATCAAACGCGCCGAGGAATGGCTAGCCGCGAATTCGAAGCAGCCATCGTTCGGCGGCCAGGCGATCGAGCCGCTGCCGTCCGAGCAGCGCAGCGCCCTGGCGGCCAAGCTGATGCCGCTGCTGCGCGGTAAAATCAGCCGCGACGAATACAAGCTCGGTCACTTCGACGACAGCGCCGCCGTGCTGGAATTCGTCTGCGGCCGCGACCTGCAACCGCTGGCGGCCCTGGGCACGTCCTGCCCGGACCACTTCCTGCGCACGAAAATCCGACCATTCGTCATCGACTTCGATCCGCTCCAGCCAGACTTCGACAAGCTGGTGGCCGGCCTCGATCAGGCGCTGGAAGACTACCGCGCCGGCTACGTCGCGTATTACGAACGCTGCAAGCGCGATAACAGCCCGGCCGTGCGCGACGCCAATCCGATCATCTACCTGATACCCGGCGTCGGCATGCTGTCGTTCGCCAAGGACAAAGCCACCGCGCGCATCGCTGGCGAGTTCTATGTCAACGCGATCAACGTGATGCGCGGCGCGAATGGCGTCGACACCTATGTCGGGTTGCCGGAACAGGAAGCGTTCGATATCGAATACTGGCTGCTGGAAGAAGCAAAATTGCAGAGGATGTCGGCCGAGAAAGAACTGGCGCGGCGTGTACTGGTGGTGATTGGGGCGGCATCGGCCAGGCGGTGGCGAAACAGCTGCTGCAGGAAGGCGCTTGCGTGATGTTGACCGATATCGATCCGGAGGCGCTGTCGCAGGCGCACGCCGATCTGGCCAAGTCGGCCGGCAAGGACAGCGTCGGCAGCATCGTCGCCAACATCACCAGCGAGGCGGAAGTGGAAAGCGTGCTGCAGGCGGCGTCGCTGTGCTTCGGCGGCGTCGATCTGCTGATCTCCAACGCCGGCATCGCCTCGTCGGCGCCGCTGGAGGACACCACGCTGGAAATCTGGCAGCGCAACCAGGACATCCTGGTAACCGGCTACTTCCTGGCCAGCCGCGCCGCGTTCCGCATCATGAAGCAGCAGGGCCTGGGCGGCAGCATGGTCTTCGTCGCCAGCAAAAACGGCCTGGTGGCATCGGCCGGCGCCTCGGCCTATTGCACTGCCAAGGCGGCGGAAATCCACCTGGCGCGCTGCATCGCGCTGGAAGGCGCGCCGCACGGCATCCGCGTCAACGTCGTCAATCCGGACGCGGTCATCCGCGGCTCGCGTATTTGGGACGGCAAGTGGAAGCAGGAACGTGCCCAGTCGAATAAAATCGAGGCCGACGACGTCGAGAAGTTCTATCGTGAGCGCAGCATGCTGAAATTGAGCGTCCTGCCGGAGGATATCGCCGAAGCCGTGTACTTCCTCGCGAGCGACAAGGCGGGCAAGAGCACTGGTAACATCCTGAACGTCGATGCCGGCAATGCCGCTGCGTTCACGCGCTGAGCCACACTATAAAAATAACGAAGGAGACCTATTTAATGAGCACCATCATCGACAGCGGCCGCTTGGCCGAACACAACGCCAAGCTGCGCGCCAACCTGGAAGAGGACTACGCCGCGCTGGGCGGGATGCTGGCACGCCGTGGCCAGGATATCGAAAAGCTGACCGCGCAAGCGCAAAAGTTCGCGGTGGCCCTGCCAAGTTGGGGCGTCGGCACCGGCGGCACGCGCTTCGCCCGTTTTCCGGGCAAGGGCGAGCCACGCAACGTGGTCGAAAAGCTGGAAGACTGCGCCGTCATCCACCAACTGACGTGCGCCACGCCCGGCGTGTCGCTGCACTTCCCGTGGGATAAAACTTCGGACCCTTCGGCGCTGCGCCAGCAGGCCGAAAGCCATGGCCTGTACTTCGACGCTGTCAACTCCAACACCTTCCAGGATCAGGTGGGGCAGGAGCACAGCTACAAATTCGGCAGCATGACGTCGCACAGCGCCGCCACGCGCGCGCAGGCGGTTGAGCACAATATCGAATGTATCGAGTTGGGGCGGGCGCTGGGATCGAAGGCGTTGACGGTGTGGGTTGGCGACGGCGCCAACTTCCCGGGCCAGCATAATCTGCGTGGCGCGCTGGAACGGTATCTGGACAGCGCGCGCGGGATCTACGCGGCGCTGCCGGATGACTGGAACATGTTCATCGAGCATAAGCTGTTCGAGCCGGCGTTCTACGCCACCACCATCGCCGACTGGGGCACCAGCTTCGCGTGCGCGCAAACCCTGGGCGAAAAAGCAAAGTGCCTCGTCGATCTGGGTCACCACGCGCCGAACACCAACATCGAGATGATCGTCGCGCGGCTGGCGCAGTTCGGCAAGCTGGGTGGCTTCCACTTCAACGACAGCAAATACGGCG
>JBDSKP010000673.1:0-5796 GCA_039916925.1 Duganella sp. | reverse complement strand
CGCGCCCGGTGATGCCGAAGAAGACGCCGATGTTGACCGGCGCCGTGTGCGACATCATCTTGATGTAGGTGGTGGCGTTGATGCCCTTGGTGGTGCGTTCCTCCATCATGCGGCCGAAGTCGCCGATGGCGCTCGGCGTGCCGGCCGAGGAGCCGAACGACACGCCCAGATCGCCGCTCTTGAGCAGCGGATGGTCGAGCAGGCCGGCGTCGGCCAGCGCCAGCTCGGTCGCGCGCGTGGCCATCAGCGCCACGCGGCCCATGCTGCGGATGGCCTTGCGGTTATAGCGCTCGGTCAGTTCGAACGGCGCGGCCGGCGCGCCCAGGCGGGTGTTCAGGCCCTCGTAATCGCACCACTCGTCCATGTGCACGATGGCGTTGCGGAACTCGCCCAGGCGCTGGCGAACGGCGGCCCAGTCGTTGCCGACAGGGCTGATGCCGGCCATGCCGGTGACGGCGACGCGGCGGCTCATGCCAAACCGCCGTTGACGGAGATGACCTGGCGCGTGATGTAGCCGGCCTCCTCGCCGATCAGGAAGCTGACGGCGGCCGCCACCTCCTCCGGTTTGCCGACGCGCCGCGCCGGTATCATCTTGAGCGCCTCGTCCATCGGCACGTCGCTGATCATGTCGGTCTCGATCAGGCCCGGCGCCACGCAGTTGACGGTGATGGCGCGCTTGGCCAGTTCCAGCGCCAGCGCCTTGGTGGCGCCGATGATGCCAGCCTTGGCGGCGCTGTAATTGACCTGGCCACGGATGCCGATCAAGCCCGACACCGACGCCAGCGTGACGATGCGGCCCGGTTTGCGCCGCTGCACCAGCGGCATCACTAGCGGATTGAGGACGTTGTAGAAGCCGTCCAGGTTCGTTTTCAGCACGATGTCCCAGTCCTCGCCGGACATCGCCGGGAAGGCGTTGTCGCGGGCCACGCCGGCGTTGCACACCACGCCGTAATAGCAGCCGTGTCGCGCGATGTCCGCCTCCAACGCGGCGGCGGTGGCGGCGCGGTCGCCGATGTCGAACTGCAGCACGCGCACCGCGCGGCCCATCTCCGCGATCTCCCGCGCCACCGCGTCGGCCTCGGCGCGCTGGCTGCGACAATGGAGCACCATGTCGTAACCGTCGCGCGCCAGCCGCAGCGCGATCGCCTTGCCGATGCCGCGGGAGGATCCCGTCACCAGCACGCTCATGGACTTATTCTGATTCATGCTACGTTTCCATCTTTGAGAAATTGATTGACATTGTCGGGCTGGAAAACAGTCACCGTCGCCGTGGCCAGACTGGCCGCGCCGGCGGCGGCGTCGGCCAACTCTATCCTGCAGTCGAACGCACCGAGCCCGTTTTCCGCCTGCAGCACGCGGTGCACATGCACCCGCAGCACGCTGCCGGGCGCAAAATACGGCACGCTCGCCTCGTACTTGCGCGAGCCGAGCAAAAAACCTACCTTCACGGCGTCGCCGCGCCGCCCCGCCAGCCAGCCGGCGTGCGCGGCGATCGCCTGCGCCATATATTCGATGCCGACCCACGAGCCCACGCCCTGGCCGGTGGCCAGCACGCTGCCTGGGTGGATGCGCACTTCCGCGCACAGGTTTTCCTCGTCCGCGCTGACCACGCGCTCGAGCAGCACCATCTCGCCGGAGTGCGGCACCAGCGTCCTGATATCGGGCATCGTCGCGGGTATCGTCATGCCTCCCTCCCCAGCACCAGCACCGCGTTGGAACCGCCGAACGCGAAGGAGCTGCTCAGCACATGGCGCAAAGGACGGCCCAGCGCAGCGCCGGGCGGCACCAGATTGAGCGCCGGCAGCGCCGGGTCGGCGGCGCCGTCCCACAGATGCGGCGGCAGCCTGCCCAGCGGATTATCGTCCTGCATCGCCAGCCAGCACAGCGCCGCCTCCACCGCCGCCGCCGCGCCCAGGGTGTGGCCGGTGAACGGCTTGGTCGAGCTGACCGGCACCTCAAGTCCGAACAGCGCCTCGATCACGCGCGACTCCATCGCGTCGTTTTGCGGCGTCGCCGTGCCATGCATGTTGACGTAATCGATGCGGGCGGCGTCCAGGCCGGCGCGTTCCAGCGCCTGCGTCATCGCCAGCCGCGCGCCGCCGCCCGCCGGATCCGGCGCCGACATGTGATGGCCGTCCGACGACTCGCCCCAGCCAAGCAAGGCCACGGCGGCGCCGCCTCCCCCGTCGCCCGCGTCGGCGCTCATCAGGAACAGCGCGGCGCCTTCGCCGATGTTGATGCCGTGGCGGTTCGCACTCATCGGGTTGCAGCGCTCGTCGCTGACCGATTCCAGCGACGCAAAGCCGGCCACCGTGAAGGCGCACAGCGAATCGACGCCGCCCGTCAAAACCGCGTCGCACAGTCCCATCTTGATCAACCGCGCCGCGCTGGCCATCGCCTTGGCGCTCGACGAACAGGCGCTCGAATGCACATAGGCCGGCCCGGCCAGCCCCAGTTCATGCGCCAGCATGACGGCCGGCGATCCCATCTCCTGCGTGTCGTAGACGAAGTCCGGCGGCAATACGCCGTTGGCGCAGTATTCACGGATCGCCTGCTCGGTCTCGCCGATGCCCGAGGTGCTGGTGCCGATCACCACGCCCACGCGGTCGGCGCCATGGCGCGCGACCGCGGCCTCGACGGCCGGACGAATCTGCGCCAGCGCGGCCAGCGCCAGCGCGTTGTTGCGACTGCGCTGGCGCGGCGGCAGATGGTCGACCGACGGCAGCGTCGCCAGCACGCGCCCGAGCGGCAGCTCGCGCCCCGGCGACCACTCGCCGGTCATCGCGACGCCGCTGTCGCCCGCGTACAGGCGTGCCTTGACCTGCGCGTGGCTGTCGCCGAGCGCGCAGATAATGCCGCAAGCGTTCAGATAAAAATTCAACATGCTTCAGTCTCGGTCAATCTCGTCCCGCTCATTGGGCTCACTGGCCTTCCTGCGCGAACTGTATCGTCAGCTTATAGTGATAACGCAGATTCTCCAACACCACGGTGCCGCTCCAGCGCGGGGTACCACTGTAGGATATCCGCATGATAGGCTCGTCCGCCAGGTACAAGGTGCGCGTCGCCCCCTGCTCGGCGATGCGCCAGCCGTCCGGCAGCGCCGCGGCGACCGCCTCGGCCGGCCACAGGGTCACTTGCATGTCCTCCAGCACATCCTCGGGACGCACCTGCGACGGCAGCATCACGTGGCGCCACGAGGTCAGCTCATTGCCATCGTAATGCATGGTCAGCACGCGCTGGCCGAACGCCAGGCCGACCACGTCGATCGCCTCCGGCTCCACCTGCAACGCCACGTCGAGGTCGTCGGTGCGGCCGGCGCGCTCCACCTTCAGATGCTGCTGCACGCTGATCGAGGCGCCCAGCGCCGCCGGCGGCAGCTTCAGGCCGAGGCGCGCCTGCGCCTGCGGCGGGGGCGTGGTGGCGCAACCGGCCAGCAGCGCCACCGCCGTCAGCAACGCCACATGCAGGCCGTGACGAATCCCGTTCCACATCACTCCGGCGTGCATAGCGCCTCCAACGCGGCGAGCCTGCGCGGCGTCTCCTTGACGTACGGGTTGCTCAGATCCCAGGCGTAGCCGGCCAGGATGGCCGAAATCATGCGCTTGATCTCGGGCTGCTGGTTTTCGTGGAAGATGATCTTCTGGAAGCCGCCGGTGTACCACGATTCGACAAAGACGCGGAACGTGTCCACGCCCTTGCGCAGCGGCGCGCCGAAGTCGGCCTGCCAGTCGACCGTCTCGCCGGCGAACTGGCGTTTCAGCGCGACGGCGGCCAGGCTGGCCGACTTGAAGGCGATGGTCACGCCAGACGAGAACACCGGATCGAGGAACTCGCCCGCGTTGCCCAGCAGAGCGTAGCCCGGACCCCACAGTTTTTCCACGTTGGCCGAATAGCCGACGATCTGGCGCGCCGGCGTATCCCACTTGGCGTCGGCCAGCAAGGCGCTCAGCGACGGCTCCTCGGCCACGATCGCCCGCAGCCGCTCGGTCGGCGTGCCCTGATAGCGGTCGAGGAAGCTGGTTTCCGCCACCACGCCCTGCGAGCAACGGCCGCCGGCGAACGGAATGGTCCAGAACCAGACGTCGTCGTGCTTCGGATGGACCGTCACACGGATCTTGTTGCGGTCGAAGCCACCACGTATGCCGTCCTCGATGTGGGTGAAGATCGCCCCGCGCACCGGAAAATTGGACGGCGTTTCGAGCTTCAGAAGACGCGGCAGGATGCGGCCAAAGCCGCTGGCGTCCAGAATGAAGCCGGCGCGCACCTGGTACGTTTCGCCGTCCGGATTCTTGACGGTGACCAGCGCCGGCGCGCCGTTCTCGCCAAGCTCGATGTTGGTCACCTCATGGCGGTGGCGCACCTCGGCGCCGAAGCGCGCCGCCTCCTTCGCCAGGATGTGGTCGAACTGCGCGCGCTGCACCTGGTAGGTCGTGCCCCAGCCCTCCGAGTGCTTGTCGCGGAAATCGAAATCGGTGTAGCGGCCATTTCGCATGAAGGCGGCGCCGTTCTTGAACTGGAAGCCCGCCTCCACCACCGCCCGCAGCATGCCCGCCTGTTCGAGGTAGGCCATACTTTGCGGCAGCAGGCTTTCGCCGATCGAAAAGCGCGGAAACTCCTCGCGCTCGATCACCAGCACCTGGCGTCCCTGCTGGCGCAGCAGCGCGGCGGCGACGGAACCGGCTGGACCGGCGCCGACGATCAGGATTTCCACGGTTTCGATTTTCAGTGCGTCAGTCATGCTTGCTTTCTTTGATGGTGCCAAAACAGGGAACAATAAGCCACGCCAGCGCGATCCCCAGCAGCATGGTCAGGCCAAAGGCCTGCAACGCCGGGGTCTTGCTCAGGCCGAGCAAACCAAACGACAAAAATGTATTCGACGCCGACATCCCCACCGCCAGCCACGCCGCGCCGCCGCGATTATCGGGACGCTCCTGCATGAAGATGCCATAGTCGACACCGACGCCAAGCAGCAGCAACAGCGCCAGCACATGGAACAGCTGCAGGTTCTGCGACGCGAAGCCGAGCACCGCCAGCGTGGCGACGCTGGCCAGCGCCGTCGGCGCCAGCACGCGCCAGGTGCGGCCGCGATAGCGCGGGAACAGCATCGCGAACACCAGCACGTATGCGCCCAGCACCACCCAGCTCATGTTCTCACGGTAGCGGCCCAGCACCGAGGAAATCTCGGCCACCTTGTCGACCCACTGCACGCCCTGCAATCCTTCGGCCGCGCGCATCACCTCGGGCACCGCCGCCCTGCCAAGGCCGCGCAGCGCGACGATGCTGGCATGGACGCCGCCGGTCTCGCCCAGCCACAAATGACGCGACGGCTCGCTGGCCGGCGACTTCAGAAAATCGTCCGGCGTCAACGGCGCTCCGGCCGCCAGCAATCCGGCCCGGGTGGCCGCGATCCACTGCGCGTCCTCGCCCGTCTGCCTGGCCAATCCCCGCAGCGGGCCGTCGTCGGCGAGCAGCTTTTGTTCGATCAGCGCGCGGCGTTCGGCCTGCGCGCGGGCCGATGGCACCCAGTTCGACACGGCCTGATAGCCGGTGATGCCGCCGGCGGCGATCAGTTTATCCAGCTTCGCCTTGAGCGCCTCCTCGCGTTGCAGCACCATCTCGTCGGACGTGCCGCGCACCAGGAAGTACTGCACCGGCGTCGGCGCGTCCAGCAGCTTGCTCAACTTGATCTGATCGTCGATCAGGTGCTTGGGCGGATTTTGCAGCAGGCGGATATCGTCGTTGGCGCCCAGGCGGCTGATGCCGTAGCCCGCCGCCAGCGCGAAGACCACCGCCGCC
>JBDSKP010000672.1:0-13071 GCA_039916925.1 Duganella sp. | reverse complement strand
CGCCATGAGCCGCCGACGGAGCCTGGCGGATTACGCTGCGCTAATCCGCCCTACGTGATCAGATCAATACCATTCATTGGCCGCAGAGCCAAGTGCTACACTCCACAGAGAACAACGAGGACGACACCATGCAGACCGCACCTTCCGCCACGCCGCAAGAGCAGCAGGCCCCTCCCGACAACGGCGAGCAGAGATCGCTGTTCAGCGCCATGTTCGCGCGCGGCACGCCGATGCTGTGGGTACCGACCGGCTACTTCTCGATGGCGCTGACGTACATGATGCTCACCAGCGTCACGTCCATCATGTTCAAGAACCTCGGCATGGGCAACGGCGAGGCGGCGCAATACGCCAGCTACCTGATCCTGGCCTACACCATCAAGCCGCTGTTCGCGCCCTTCGTCGAAATGTACCGCACCAAGAAGTTCTTCGTGCTGTGTGCGCAGCTGATCGTCGGCATCGGCTTCGGCGCCGTCGCGCTGGCGATGTCGCTGCCGAACTACCTGGTCGTCATGGTGTTCCTGTTCGGACTCCTGTCGCTGGTCGGCGCCACCCAGGACATCGCCTCAGACGGCGTCTACGTCACCTCGCTCGACTCGAAGACGCAATCGCTGTTCTGCGGCATCCAGAGCCTGAGCTGGAACGTCGGCCCCATCGTCGCCTCGGGCGGCATGGTGTATTTGAGCGGCTGGCTGCACACCCACTACTTCCACCACCAGGCCGGCGTGTTCGGACCGGAATGGATCGAATCGTGGCGCATCATCTTCTTCATCGCCGCCGCGCTGACCATCGTCACCGCGCTGTGGCACCTGCGCGTGATGCCCGACGGCGCCAAGGCCGAAAACGCGCCCAGGACTGTGGCCGAAGCGGCCTTCATCCTGCGCGACTCCTTCGTCACCTTCTTCCAGAAGCGCGACGTCTGGCTGATGGTCGGATTCGCCTTCGTGTTTCGCCTCAGCATCGGGCTGCTGGAAAAAATCGGCCCGTTCTTCATGGTCGATCCGGTGGCGCAGGGCGGGCTGGGATTGTCGAATGAGATGCTGGGTCTGATCTACGGCACCTATGGCCTGATCGCGGTGCTGCTTGGCTCCCTGCTGGGCGGCATCTATGTCGCGCGCCGCGGCCTGCCGGCCACCCTGTTCGTGCTGTGCTGCGCGGTCAACATCCCCAACGTCACGTTCTTGCTAATGAGCATCTACCAGCCGGACAACCTGTGGCTGATCAGCGCCGGCGTGGCGATTGAAAAGTTCTTCTTCGGTTTCGGCTCGGTCGGTTTCATGATCTACCTGATGCAGCAACTGGCGCCCGGCAAGTACACGACCACGCACTACGCCTTCGGCACCGGCCTGATGGGCTTGTGCATGCTGGTCACCGGCGTCGTCAGCGGCCACCTGCAGCAGGCGCTTGGCTATGTACACTATTTCTGGCTGGTGATGGCGGCGACGATCCCATCCTTCCTGGTCACGTGGTTCGCGCCGTTCCATAACAAAAGCTAGGCTGTCCAGCCGCCGCCGTGCCGGGCGCCGCATCGGCGGCCCGGTGCCGGCCCAAGCCACCGACGCTAGGCCAGCCGACGGAACAGCCCGGGGTAGTCGACGACGAGGCCATGCGCGTCGACAGCCAGCTCGGCCTGGAAGTCGTTGGGCACATTTTCGTAAAGAAATTTCTTCCGTTCCTCGATGCAGGTGTAGCGCTGCGCCACCCTGCTGACGGATAAATCCGGCACGGACACATAGGCCATGCTGAACGCGCGGCTTTGTCCGGCGGCCCATGTGCAGCGCCGGATCGGCAGCGTGTTGGTGAACGGCGTGGCGGCGATGTCGACGTCGAGGCACCCATCGAGTTGCGGCAGGGGCTGGCCCAACCGCGGGTCGCGCCACCGGCCCTCGCCGTCCGACTGCAGGCTCAGCGAATGACCATCGGCGGGACGGGATATCTCCACCATCCTGGTCCGCCACCCGGCGTCGAGCAGCACGGTATAAACCAGTCCATACGGTTCACCGCCACGGTCGCCGACGACCACGCCCTTGGCGACGACGCCGTCGGCTTCGACGCTGATGTTCAAATACTCGGTGCCCACGCCGCCCACCGAGGCCCATCGAAGAACCTGTTGCATGGTCATCTCCCAGCGACACCGGTCGCGTTGCCATCCATTTTAGTCCATCGCCACCACAACTCCAGGGTCAGGTCCTGACCCCGGATTAAAAAAAACCCCTCGACCTTGGTAGGGCGAGGGGCATAAGACCACAGACAACACTGGACTACATGAAACTCCTTACTGCTGCTATTCCTTAGAACGTCTTGCCGACGTTGATGCCGAACGTGCGCGGCGGCAGATATTGCGCCTGCCACGGGCCGTTGGCGTTCATCGCGCTGGTCTTGATGTTCTTGTCCTCGGCGTTGCGGACGAAGGCGTCGAAGTACCACTTCGAATCGGCGTCGAAGCGCAGGCCCAGATCGGTGCGGGTGTAAGCCTTCTGACGGTCCGGCTCGCCCAGATTGAACACGCTCAGCCAGCTGGCCGTTTCGTAGTGCGCGCTGATGCGCGGGATCAGCGTGCCGCCCGAGAACTGGAAGCTGTGCTGGTACATCGCTTGCGCGCTGAACTTCGGCGAGTGCGGCATCGTGTTGCCGGTCACGTCCAGGCAGGTGCTGATGCCGGCCACCGGGCAAGCCGGCAACACGTAGTCGTTGCTGCCGCCGATCAGCTTTTTGAGCTTGGCGTTGGTGTAGGCGGCGGTGAACTGCACCCGGTCCACCGGCGTGATCTTGGCGGCGATCTCGGTCTCCAGGCCCCAGATCTTGGCGCCTTCGGCGTTGCTGGTGGCCAGACCGCGCGTGCCGTCGGGATTGGTGATCGGCGCGCTGAACTGGAAGTCCTTGAACTTCGAGTAGTAGGCCGCGTTGTTCATGCGCACCGCGCCACCGAGGAAGGTGCTCTTCGAGCCGACTTCGAAGTTGGTCAGCGACTCCGAGCCGTAAGGCACGCCGCCATCCTGCAGGCCGCCCGACTTGTAGCCGGTCGCCACGCTGGCGTAGACCATGTTGTTCTTGTCGATGTCGTAGTTCACGCGCAGCAGGCCGGTCAGCTTGTTGTCGCTGAACTTGCCGTCGTTGCGCTGGTAGGTCGAGAAGCCCGATCCGGGCGCCAGCGGATTCATCGACGGATTGACGGGAATCTGCGGCGCGGTCAGATCGCTCCAGCCGTTGTTGGTGCCGCCGATGTTCTTGCGCTCGTCCGAGGTGTAGCGCAGGCCGCCGGTCAGGTGCAGGCTGTCGCCGACGTTCCACGTGGTCTGGCCGAAGACGGCTTTCGAGTCGACGGTTTCCTTCGGCTGGATGAACGAGCCCTGCCAGTCGACGGTGCCCTGCTGGGTGCCGTTCATGATCGGGATGTCGAAGCGGATGCCGTTGTTTTCGTTGGCGTAGTACAGGCCGAGCAGCCAGTCGACTTCGCGCTTGCCGGTCGATTGGATTTCCAGTTCATGGCTGTAGTTCTTGTACTTGGACCAGACGGTGTTGTTGGCCTGATACTTGCCGCCGGTGGTGAAGCTGGTGGCCGGACGCGCGCCGCCGTCCTGGTCGTAGGTAGACGAACCGTTGAAGCGCGAGTAGCCGGCGATGTAGGCGAGGCTGATGTCCTTGTTGATTTCGTAGTCGACGCGGCTGCGCACCGAGTTCGAATCGCGCACGACGTTCGGCGACACGTCGACCAGCGCCGACCAGAAAGGCTGGCCCGCACGCTGCTCCTGCAGCAGGTTCAGGCTCGGCGTGCCGCGGTCGGCGTAGTGTTCGTACGCGATGTTCCACTTCAACTGCGCGCTCGGCCGCCACAGGAAGCTGACGCGCGCCGCGCTCTGGTCCTGGGCGCTGTACTTCTGGCCATTGCCGATGTAGTTGTTGTTGTTAATCGGCTGGAAGGCGATCGGGTTGCCCGGATGGGCGGCGTTCCACGCGGCGATCACCGGCGCGGCGGCCGCGCGCTGGTCGGCCAGCGGGACGTTCTGCGCGCTCTGGTAGTCGATATAGCCGTCGTGCTGCTCGTGCACGAACGCCACGCGCATCGCCATCTGGTCGTTGATCGGGATGTTGATCGCGCCGCGCGCGCCAATGCGGGCGTAGTTGCCGTAGCCGCCTTCGAAGAAGCCGGCGGTGCTGCCGATCTCCGGCTTCACAGTCTGCATGTTGACCGCGCCGACGGTCGAGTTGCGGCCCCACAGCGTGCCTTGCGGGCCGCGCAGCACTTCGATCGCGTCCAGGTCGAACAACAGCGCGGTGGCGCCTTCGGGACGTGGCGAGTAGATGCCGTCGACGAAGGTGGCCACTTCCGGGTCGGCGTATTCAGTCTTGGCGCTGTCGTTGCCGATGCCGCGCAAGGTCATGGTGATGACGCCGTGGTCGCCCTGGCCGGTGGCCGAGAAGCCCGGCACCAGGTTGACGACGTCCTGGATCGTTTGCACATGGTTGTCGTCCAACGCGGCGGCGTTCAGCGCGGTGACGGCGACCGGCGTCTTCTGCAGCGAGGTGGTGCGCTTGGTAGCGGTAACATAGACTTCCGTGATAGTGCTGCTGGTTTTGTCGGCGGCGCCGGCCGTGGCGGCGGCTGGCGCGGCCGTCGTCTGCTCGGCTTGGCCGGCGGCGTGGGCGACACTGGTGCCGGCCAACAACGCGATGACGGCCAACTGGATCGGCGAAAGCAGGCGCTCGCCGGTTTGAGGTACGTGATTCATAAGTCTCCTTTTGCGCATCGGCGCCTCTGGGAAGCGCCGCCGCCATTTATCGTGGAAAACGATTTCGCGCGATGTGAAATCGATTTCAAATTTTCTGAAAACGTTTTCTTTATTTGTGAAATCGATTTCATGGTACATAATCCCAAACACCGATGTCAATTTAAAAATTGTATCGCCGTTGTTTTTGTTGATATTTCCTAAAGGAATCGGCGAACGGCGCGCCACGCACGGAGACGGGGAAACAGATGAAAACGCAGATGAAAACGGCGGCAGAAAACGGCATGCAGGGCGTCGGGACCTCAGGGGTCAAGCGGGTGTTGATCGTCGGCGGCGGCACCGCCGGCTGGCTCACGGCGGCGTTTTTGGCGCGCACGGTCGGCTGCGGCGCGGACGCCGACAGCGTGCGGGTAACCCTGGTCGAATCCAGGGAAATCGGCATCATCGGCGTCGGCGAAGGCACCTTCCCGTCGATCCGCGGCACGCTGGCGGCGATCGGCATCGACGAGGGCCGCTTCATCCGCGAGTGCGACGCCACCTTCAAGCAAGGCATCAAGTTCACCGACTGGGTGCGCCCGCCCGGCGCGCCGGGCAGCGACCACTACTTCCACCCTTTCAGCCTGCCCAGCCAGCGCCCCGGCGGACCGGAACTGCTGCCCTATTGGCTGCAGGGCGCGGCCGCGCCGGGCGCCGGTTTCGCCGCCGCCGCGACGATGCAAAAGCGCGTCGCCGACGCCGCGCACGCGCCCAAGCGGCCCAACGACGCCGACTTCATGGGACCGCTGAACTACGCCTACCATTTCGACGCCGGCAAATTCGCCGCCCTGCTCAGCACCCACGCGCAATCGCTGGGCGTCCAGCATGTGCTGGCCACGGTCGAACGGGTCGAACTCGATTCGCAGGGGGCGATCGCCGCCGTGCACACCAGGGAAGCAGGCGCGCTGACGGCGGACCTGTACATCGACTGCACCGGCTTCCGCGCGGCGCTGATCGGCGAGGCCCTGGGCACGCCGTTCCGCAACATCAACGACGTGCTGTTCGTCGACCGCGCGCTGGCGATGCAGGTGCCGTACGAGCGTCCGGATACGCCCATCCCCTCCTACACGATATCGACCGCCCACGAAGCCGGATGGACCTGGGACATCGGCCTGCATCAACGGCGCGGCATTGGCTACGTGTATTCGAGCCGGCACACCGACGACACCCGCGCCGAGCAGGTGCTGCGCCAATACATCGGCCCCGCCGGCGACGCGCTCAATCCGCGTCGGCTCAAACTCAACGTCGGCTACCGCGAACTGCATTGGGTGAAAAACTGCGCGGCGGTCGGCTTGTCCGGCGGCTTCCTCGAGCCGCTCGAATCGTCCGGCATCGGGCTGATTGAAACGGCCGCCTACCTGGTCAGCTACCTGTTCCCGCACAGCGGCGACATGGCGCCGGTGGCCAAGGTGTACAACGACATGATGAAGGCGCGCTACGAGCGCATCGTCGATTTCGTCAAGATGCACTACTGCCTCACGCAGCGCACCGACAGCCGATTCTGGATCGACAACACCGACCCGGCCGGCGTGCCGGAATCGCTGCGCGACAAGCTATCGATGTGGCGCAGCCGGCCGCCGCACCGGATGGACTTCGTGGTGGATCTGGAGATGTACCCGCCGTCAAGCTGGCAGTACGTCCTGTACGGCATGGAGTTCCCGACGAAGCAGTACGCCAACGCCCTGACCCTGCCGCGCTTCGACGAAGCGCGCAAGGAGTTCCAGATGATCGACCAGATGTCGCAACGCGCGGTGGCCGACCTGCCGACGCACCGCGCGCTGGTGGAACACTTCATCCGCCAAGGCGAACGCAAAACCGGCACCTGACCCGTGAGAAATCTAAATCACGTAGGGCGGATTAGCGCAGCGTAATCCGCCAATGCATGCGCCGTCAACGGCCCAAAGATGGCGGATTACGGCGTTCCGCCTAATCCGCCCTACGTGCCTCCTCGGATTCGCGCACGGCGCCGACGGCATCGATCAAGCCCGCTTAGCCCCCAGCCGCGCACTGGCCGCGATGACCAACATCGCGCATCCCAAGCCGGCAAAGGCCAGGCTCAAACCGGCCGAATGCGCGACAAACCCGATCACCGCCGGACCGGCAAGGATACCGGCATACCCCAACGTGGTAATCGCCCCGATCGCCAGCCCGGCCGGCATCGCGCTCTGATTGCCGGCGGCGGTGAACAGGATAGGCACCACGTTCGACGCGCCCAGCCCCACCAGCAAAAAGCCCACCAGCGCCAGCGGCGCGGACGGCGCCATCACGGCACCGAAGAACCCCACCGCGCCACACAATCCACCCAACAACAACACCCGCTTGCCCCCAAGCTTGCGCACGACCCGGTCGCCGGTCAGGCGTCCCACCGTCATCGCCATCGCGAACGCCGCATAACCCAGGCCCGCGCGGGCCGCATCCATGCCCTGCTCGGACGTCAGCAGCAAAGCGCTCCAATCGAGGATCGCCCCCTCGGCCAGGAAGCACAGGAAGCACAGCACGCCGATGAAGATCACCGCGCCGTGCGGCACGACGAACATCGACCCGTGGCCCTCGTCCGCATCGGGCTCGCGTAGCAGATGCGGCGCCCCGATCGCCAGCGACAGCGCCACCAGCAGCGACACCACCACGCTGGCCGCGACGGGGCTCAAGCCCGCCCACAACATCAACGCCATCAAGCCGGCGCCGATAAAACCGCCCACGCTGAACAGCCCATGGAAGCCGGACATCAGCGAACCGCCGCTTTCGCGTTCGACGATCACCGCCTGCACGTTCATCGCCACGTCGAGCGTGCCGAGCGCCGCGCCGAACGCGAACAGCGTCGCCCCCAGCAGCATCGGCGTGGGCGCGTTCGCCAATCCGGGCAGCACCAGGCACACGAACGCGCCAGACACCAGCACCACCAGGCGGCAGCCGAAGCGCGACGCCAGCAAACCGGTGACCGGCATCGCCATCAGCGACCCGGCGCCAAGACATAACAGCAGCAGGCCAAGATCGGCCTCCCCCAACGCCAGGCGCGCTTTGGCGAACGGCACCAGCGGCGCCCAGGCCGACATGGCCAGGCCGGCGGCAAGAAAGGCGAGACGGGTGGACAGGCGCTGTTTCGGGCCGATTGAATTCATGGGGGATTTTCCGGAAAGGGGCAAAGCGATCTCGACCGATAAGTATACGGCAAGTGACCCCGCAACGAAATCCGCACGAAAACGGTGCATCCGTACGAGCGCTAACATTGCTATCGTCGTTGAAGGCGCATGATCGATCCCGCGTTGTTCAACAAATCATAAGGAGAAATCATGCAAACTCAACCATTAACACCCGGCGCGGCGGTGGTCAACCGCGATGGCGACGACGGCTACGCGTCCGGCGTCTCCTGGGGCGCCGTCTTCGCCGGCGCGGCGGCTGCGGCCGCGCTCTCGTTCATCCTGCTGATCCTCGGCATGGGCCTGGGCCTATCGTCGGTCTCGCCGTACGAACGCAACCCCGCCCCGATGGGCGTCGCCACGATCGTGTGGGTCGCCTTCACGCAGCTGGCGGCGTCCGGCATCGGCGGCTACATGGCCGGCCGTCTGCGCGTCAAATGGGCCAGCATCCATGGCGACGAAGTGCACTTCCGCGACACCGCGCACGGCCTGCTGGCATGGGCCGTGGCGACCTTGATC
Source organism: Duganella sp. (assembly GCA_039916925.1). GTDB lineage: Bacteria > Pseudomonadota > Gammaproteobacteria > Burkholderiales > Burkholderiaceae_D > Rugamonas. The sequence goes on along the minus strand of JBDSKP010000672.1, from coordinate 4,655 downwards.
ACGGTGGCGGTGCTGGCCGGCGGCGCGCGCGCGGTCCTGAGCGGCGCGATCGACGCCGGCGGCGCGGCCGCGCCGGCGCTGGCGACCGGCGCCACGGCGGTGGCCGACAACCCGCGTCCGAACGACTACTTCGCCGACATGCTTCTGCGTTCGCCGAACGGCCAGGGCGCCACGGCATCCGAACGTGAGGAGATCACCCGCATCCTGGTCGCCGATCTGGCGGCCGGCAAAATCAGCGCCGACGACCGCACCTACCTGGCGCAGCTGGTGGCCAAGCGCGGCGGCCTGTCGCAAGCGGAAGCCGAACAGCGTGTCGATGCGATCTATGGCCAGGCCAGGCAGGCGGCGGCCGACGTGAAGGCCAAGGCCATGGCGGCGGCCGAAGCGGCGCGCAAGGCGGCCGCGCGTTCGGCGCTGTGGATGACTTTCGCGCTGCTGCTGGGCGCCTTCATCGCCAGCCTGTGCGCCACCATCGGCGGCCGCAACCGCGATCACGCGCGTGTCGTCACGCGCACCGTCATCTAATCCAAGGAGAATACTATGCGCTCGATACTGCTGCTGCTGCTCGGCATCCCACTGCCCATCATCATCCTGATCGCGATACTGACGTAACCGGGTCGGTGTGATTCAACAACAAGGCGGGGATCATGCGTGGTCCCCGCCTTGTTTCGTTTTTGGGGCACGCCTCGCACTACTCCAGGCTTTCATCATATTAAAGGATGCTTTAATATGGACGGCACCTATTAAAGAAAGCTTGAAATCTCACTCGCTTAATTTGCGAGGCGCATCGGATACTGTTCGATGGCGTCCGGGGGGCCAGCAAACAACCAGCCAGCTGCGCCGCGCCCAAGATTTTTGCGACCATCCGCAAACCTTGATCATGTTTGCGCATAATTGAGTCCAACAACTAATCCGCGATATCGGTGTGGCTTGACCATCTGATGCGCGGAGGAAAAAGCCGGCGCAAGCCGGTTTTTTCGTGTCTGGGGGCATACATGGCACTGGAAGAGCAGCCCCCCATCTCGACAACATGGCGCCGATTGACCTCATCGAGACAGTAGATGGAGCGGAGAAGGTGATCCTGTATATCCAAAATTACATTGCCGAAATGGCCAAGAAAAACGACAAGAATCCTTGACGCGTTTCCGGAAAAAGCCCCATTTTGCGGAAAAATATAGAAGAGAAAAATGCTTGTAAGTGATTGACTCTATTGGAGCGGGTGAAGGGAATCGAACCCTCGTCGTAAGCTTGGGAAGCTTCTGCTCTACCATTGAGCTACACCCGCGACACACGCATTCTACGCGGTTTTGCACGTTGTTGACAACGTCGCGGCACGGCCGCTGTGATCGAAAGTGTGATGGCCTATGTCACCAAGGTGTGATGGCCAGCTATCACCTATCAGATAAGGACTTGTGCTAGGCTGTCGCACACTATAAAGCCAGCCTTCGCATATTTTAACTGATGCCACTATATACTCGCCGGCGTAGCTTACGCCCACACACACGTGCACCTATTGCCCCAGTCACGACACAATCCAGTCCAATGGATGCGTGGCTTCAAAGACTTAGCGCTTTTGCACAGGTAGGTTTGGCCCTATTCACAATCGGAACGATCTATACAACAGTCATTCCTCTTTATCAAAAAGCCGTTCTCGACGAAGCCATTGCAAAAAGAGAAGTCGAGCTTAGGGCAGCGACCGAATCGCTAGAAAAAAGATACGTCCAATTACGTCATCTTGCGGTACGAGACTATATCCAGTTTTCTGTACCTGAGTGCGTTGGTATGTTGCGCAAAATTCCAGCTAACGTCGATGAGCCTATGCCACCTGACGACACGCTGACCTTGGATATCAAACAGTGTCTTGTGAAGGCGGAGCCAAACACACGGCCTCTGAACGAACTGCGACAGGAAGACCGCGCATTCTTCCGTAAGCAACTCGTATTGCTGGGGGAGCGTTTGGCCGAACGACAGCTTGAGGCTAGAAAGGCTGTGGCTAACGCTCATATAGAGGTCAACGAGGACAATATAGACCAGTTAGCTGCCAAGAGGGTTTTCGAAAATCGACTCAACCGCGTACTAGCCGGAATGATGACGCCGCAACAACTTACCGAACATAAAAGGCGAGCTGCAATAGCACAATTAAAGGATGAGCGCCTCTCCCTCTATCGAAAGCAGGTGTCCGATGAGACCTTTGGACTACTGAAACTAAGCTGGCCCCCGACTAAACAATAACGGATGAAAGGTGACATGCGGCCCTCTCCGCAATTGGCAATTTTTTTGAGTAAACCGTTTGATGAAAAAAAGCGGCTGACTTTTCACCGAGAGCGATTACCTCCTCAGTTAATCATGTCCGCTCATCCAATCTGGTTCTAGTTCCCCCAGATAGAAATGCAATGGTAGAGGTTCAATTTCCCACTCCATATCCTCTGGATCAGTCGACTTATTGGGAATACGTAGGACAACTGAAACAGATACGTCAAAATCTTGCTCAACCGAACCGCCACCCATTGAAATATATTCCTTATCTATGGAATCCCACTTTTGAAATGAGAAATTCGCTATATATTCACCGGCAACCTGAAAAGCGAATATTACTGAAACCGCTTCTTCGTCGATATCCGTTACCGCGATAGCATCAGGGCGATCCTCAAAGACACATTTTTTTATCTCAACATCTGCGTCATCTTCTTCGCATTGAAATTGGGATTCAATGTCACTTGTGGCATGAGACACCCAATCAAATTCCCTAATTTCTTTCTCTATCGACAAGAAGAGATCCGACTTAGGATCATTCAATGTAGATCTTAGGCTTTCAACCAGATTATTGACCACTTCGTCAGGTGTCTGAAACATTGCTAATGCAGTGGCAAGATCTTTAACCAAATGCAATTTCTCAGATCTATCACAAAAAATTTCCCAATCGGAGTCTCGGGAGACCACGACCATTTCGGTTTCTTCGTCTACAGCCCAAGCTTCTAGGCTTAATAATGCAATAGCATCAGGAAATTCCTTTTTCTTTGGATTTTCGTGATGAAACGGAGCGGCCGCATCAAAATAACATTTCAAAACATCGCTCACGTCTATATGATCAGCCGCCTCAACAACAATAGTACCTGACACATCTAAAAACTTATCGACCTGTGCCTTGCATAAATCAGAAGAGTCTGGCAATTCGCGAAACTTATCTTTTATTTCCTGAACGTATTTTAGATCAAACCCTACAAAGTCAGCCGCATCACTCATATCGCGCCCAAGGCGTTCTTTTTTTGTGTTGATTGAGTTAGTTAAATGACGTGTGATCTCCCTCAAAACAACTTCGGAAATTATAAGATTTGCAGGATGTCGACCAAATTGAAGTAATTGTGAAAACAAACCACGATCAAGTCGCATTCCGTTATCATCAAAAACTGTAGTATCCACAGTTATTGCTGATATGGCCTTCTGTTGAATTCGTAAATTAATTTCCGCGTGGTCAACTGAGAACGGCAACCTTTCAGTCATCTGCTTTTTCTTTTTCATTTTTAACAACCGATCGTTTAACTTGGTCAATCTAAAAATCTAAACTTCCTCGTCACCTTCACCATCAAACTCCGGAATAAATTTTGCATGAGTCCTTTGCAAATATGCCTTGGCACTGTCTCTATCAGCTTCATAAGAAAGCTGTTCATTAACAAATCGCAAGCGTGATCGTGCATCATTAATAACTTCAGCCCATTCCTTCGCCCAAACTGTAATATTCGACTCTGGATCGTCATAAACTTGCCCCCTCGGGCGTCCGCGTTGATTTGCATCCTTCTTCGCGTATGAGTCAAGTTCATTCGATATCGCTACGAACGTCCATTTAGCTGTAATACCGGCAAACCGCTCATCGCCGGCAACCGCCATCGCATATTTCTTTATCTGCATCAATACATCGCCATTAATTTTTTGCGACGGTCTCTTCAGCTCTACTATCAAATACTCATACTGACCAGTTCGAGGTTGCACGGCTTTTTGCAACATAAGATCCACTCTACCGGTCTTTCCGTCACCTACGTCAACTACCAAATCGTCATCCTCACGAGGACCAAGTATTGCTAAGTGCTTACGCAAAACCTCTTCTAGCCTTTGCTCGCTTCCTGCTAGCGAAAATTCCTCATGGAATAACCAAGACTCCGTCTCTAGAATCTTATGGAGCTGGTCGCGCTCTAACAGTTTTTTCTTACTCTCTTTGTCAAACAATAGGCATTCTAGACCATTCAACATATCTAGGCGATTCGCCACTATTTTCGCAGAACTGATGATTGATGAGAGAGGTGTCTTCTCAAGCAATAGTGCGAGATCATCCTGTGCATCTTTCTTTAACCCTAAAACCTGACCGATGATAAATTGGACAGAATCGGGGTTCTGGCGGATAGCTTGCGCCAGTAGGAAAAAAGTAAATTTCTTCTGCTTCGAATCCGATTCCTCAAAAGATGGAAGATAACTTTGGACGTTCACAGCCAATATGTCAAATACTTGCCGTTCTGCAAACTCAACTGGACCTATGTCGTTATTTTCCTCGTAAGGGTAAATTTTTTCCTTTTTCCACTTTTCTACAATCTGGCTATGATTTGAAGCTAATCTTCTTCGAAAATGCTCCTTCATCTTGTTTTTTGCCACACGCACTATGGTTT
>JBDSKP010000671.1:0-9071 GCA_039916925.1 Duganella sp. | reverse complement strand
TTTCGATCACGTGGGCCAATGAAACGGTGCATATCGTCGGCCTGCGGATCGACGAGACCAACGCGGCGCTGGTGAACGGCCTCGCCTGTACCCGCTCGGGCCGGGACAACCGGGGCCGGGAAATCGCGCGCCAGCTGGAAGCGGCCGGCATCCACGGCGCCTACGAGGGCGCGCTGACCTATGTCGGCAATCCGGATCTGATGTCGCGGACGCATTTCGCCCGCTACCTGGTGGAAATCGGCGCCTGCGCCAGTATTTCGGAAGTGTTCAAGAAATACCTGTCCGAGGGCAAGCCGGGCTATGTGCCGCATTGCTGGGCGAGCCTGGCCGACTCGGTCGAGTGGATCCGCGGCGCCGGCGGCATCGCCGTCATCGCCCATCCGGGGCGTTATCGCTTCAGCCAGCTTGCGCAGGGGCAGTTGTTCGACGAGTTCAAACAGCTGGGCGGGGAGGCGATCGAGGTCGTCACCGGCAGCCATACACCGGACCAGTATCCTGTGTACGCGCAGTTGGCGAATAGTTACGGTTTTCTCGCCTCGCGCGGGACCGATTTCCACGCGCCGGGCGAATCGCGGGTCGATTTCGCGTTGTTGCCGCCCCTGCCGGCCAACGTCAAGCCCGTCTGGCACGACTGGTTTTGAGCCGCGCGGCTGCACGCCCAACCCGCATTGCCGACCGGGGTCGTACCCCGCATGGGGTACGACCCTAGGCGGGGACGCATGCGGATCGCTGAAAGCTGTTGGGTTTGACCACCGGTAATTTTCCTCTATGATTACCGCCGGTAATTAATGTTGCCATCTTGATTTTATGTAAAACCGGTCATACCTTATGACTTGAACAAACTTGTCCGTACCGGAGACCAATCAATGAAACGCATCGTCCTGTTTATCGCCACCAACCTCGCCGTCATGCTGGTGTTGTCCATCGTGCTGTCGTTGCTGGGCATCGGCCGTCCCGGCGCCGGTGGCAACCTGGAAATGGGCAGCCTGCTGGCGTTTTCGCTGGTGGTCGGCTTCACCGGCGCGATCTTCTCGCTGCTGATCAGCAAGCCGATGGCCAAGTGGTCGACCGGCGCGCGCGTGATCGAGACGCCGTCGTCGTCCACCGAGCTGTGGCTGGTCGACACCGTCAAGGCGCTGTCCGAGCGCGCCGGCATCGGCATGCCCGAGGTGGCGGTCTACGACGGCGAGCCGAACGCGTTCGCCACCGGCGCCTTCAAGAACTCGGCGATGGTGGCCGTGTCGACCGGTTTGCTGCAAAACATGAACCGCGACGAGGTCGAGGCAGTGCTCGGCCACGAGGTGGCCCACATCGCCAACGGCGACATGGTCACGATGACCTTGATCCAGGGCGTGGTCAACACCTTCGTGGTATTCCTGGCGCGCGTGGTCGGCTTTTTCGTCGACAAGGTGCTGCTCAAGAACGAGCGCCAGGGCACCGGCATCGGCTACATGGCCACCGTGTTCGTCTGCGAACTGATGTTCGGCCTGGTCGCCTCGCTGATCGTGGCCTGGTTCTCGCGCCAGCGCGAGTTCCGCGCCGACGCCGGCTCGGCCAAGCTGCTCGGCAGCAGCGTGCCGATGCAACATGCGCTGGCGCGCCTGAACGGCATGGAGCCGGGCCCCTTGCCGCAATCGATCGCGGCGGCCGGCATCACCAACCGCGGCGGCTGGGGCGCGCTGTTCTCCACCCACCCGCCTTTCGAGCAGCGCATCGCCGCCTTGCGTAGCGTACAATCCTGATCTTATTAATAGCGGTCTCGGCCGGCTGTGGCCATCCACGGTCCCAGCCTCAGCCAGGCCCCGCCAGCCAACCATGAGTCAATTTTTCCAGGTACATCCCGACAACCCGCAGGCGCGCCTGATCAAGCAGGCGGCGCAGATCATCGACAGCGGCGGCATCGTCGCCGTGCCGACCGATTCGTGCTACGCGCTGGTTTGCCACCTGGACGACAAGGGCGCCGTCGAGCGGCTGCGCCGCATACGCGGCATCGACGAAAAGCACCACCTGACGTTGCTGTGCCGCGACCTGAGCGAGATCGGCGTCTACGCGCGCGTCGACAACCGCCAGTTCCGCCTGCTCAAGTCCGCCACGCCGGGGCCGTACACCTTCATCCTCGAGGCGACCAAGATCGTGCCGCGCCGGCTCAGCCATCCGTCGCGCAAGACCATCGGCCTGCGCGTGCCGGAAAACCCGATCGTGCTGGCGCTGCTCGAACAACTGCAGCAGCCATTGCTGGGCACGACGTTGATCATGCCGGGCGAGCAGGACGCGCTCAACGACGCCGACACCATCTGCGAGCGATTGGGCAAGCAAATCGAGCTGGTCATCGACGGCGGCGCCTGCAGCATGGAGCCGACCACCGTGATCGACCTGACCGGACCCGGCGCCGAGCTGGTGCGGCAGGGCCGCGGCGACGCCGCCTTGTTCGGGCTCTGACCCGCCGATCCAGCCCATTACGCCCATTTTGCGACAAGGCAAGCGCGCCGGCCTTTGACGGCGCTGCAAGATAACCCCGTAGCCTCTGGTAAAATTCCCACATGGATATTGATAGAATTGTGCAGACCGCTACGGTCTTCGTCATCCCTGTTCTTTTTGCAATCTCCCTGCACGAAGCCGCACATGGATATGTCGCCCGTTACTTTGGCGATCCTACCGCTGCCGAATCCGGCCGCCTTACCATCAATCCGCTCAAGCACATTGATCCGTTTGGCACGATCCTGCTGCCGCTGATGTTGGGTTGGATTCTTGGCCAACCGTTCGGTTACGCCAAGCCTGTACCGGTGGACTACGACCGCCTTCGTAATCCTAAGAAACATATGGCTTTCGTGGCTGCGGCCGGTCCTGCTGCCAACTTCGTCATGGGCTTGGCCTGGACCGTTCTGTGGGTGGCGTTGACTCAGGTGTTCCACCAGAATGGGGACGACTTTTTCGTTCAGATGGCGGCCGCCGGCCGGGGAGTGAACTCCATCATGTGCGTCTTCAATTTAATTCCGATACCGCCGTTGGATGGCGGGCGCATCGTCACCGGTATGCTGCCGATGTCGCTTGCGCAGCCTTACGCGAGGATCGAGCGCTACGGTCTGTTTGTATTCGTTGGCCTCATCGTGATGTTGCAGCTAGGTTTGCTGACCGGCTTCTTGGTACACGGCATGCACTTTGTGCAAGCGATTTGGAACTTGTTGGTCCTGCCGTTGCAGTCTCTTTTTAGCTGAACCCAGCCATGTATCCTGATCGCGTCGTCTCCGGCATGCGTCCGACCGGCTCCATGCATTTGGGCCACTACCACGGCGCGTTGAAAAACTGGATCAAGCTGCAGGCCGAGCAGCCGTGCCTGTTCTTCGTGGCCGACTGGCACGCGCTGACCACGCACTACGACGACCCCGGCGTGATCGAGCGCAGCACGTGGGAGATGCTGATCGACTGGCTGGCCGCCGGCATCGATCCGTCGCAGACGACCTTGTTCATCCAGTCGCGCGTGCCCGAGCACGCCGAGCTGCACCTGCTGCTGTCGATGGCCACGCCGCTGGGCTGGCTCGAACGGGTGCCGACCTACAAGGACCAGATCGACAACCTGTCGAGCAAGGACCTGTCCACCTACGGCTTCCTCGGCTATCCGCTGCTGCAGGCGGCCGACGTGCTGATCTACCGCGCCAGCCTGGTGCCGGTGGGCGACGACCAGGTGCCGCATATCGAGATGATGCGCGAAATAGCGCGGCGTTTCAATCACTTGTACGGCAAGGAAAAAGGCTTCGAGGAGAAGGCGGAGAAGGCCGTCAAAAAGCTGGGCAGCAAGCGCGCCAAGCTCTACAGCGAGCTGCGCACCGAGTACCAGCGCGACGGCAAGGACGAGGCGCTCGAGCAGGCCAAGGCCATGCTGGACGACGCCCAGAACCTGTCGCTGGGCGACCGCGAGCGCCTGTTCGGCTATCTGGAGGGCAGCCGCAAGCTGATCCTGGTCGAGCCGCAGGCAGGGCTGACGGCGGCCGCGCGCCTGCCGGGCCTGGACGGGCGCAAGATGTCCAAGAGCTACGACAACGCCATCGCGCTGCGCGAGGACAAGGAATCGGTGGGCAAGAAGATCCGCACCATGCCGACCGATCCGGCGCGCGTGCGCCGCGCCGACGCCGGCGATCCGGCCCGCTGCCCGGTCTGGCAATTCCACCAGGTCTACTCCGACGCGCCGACCCAGGCCTGGGTGCAGCGCGGGTGCGTCTCGGCCGGCATCGGCTGCATCGAGTGCAAGCAGCCGGTCATCGACGCCATCGTCAAGGAACAGGAACCGATGCACGAGCGCGCCCAGCAGTATCTGGACGACCCGTCGCCGGTGCGCGCCATCGTCGCCGACGGCAACGACGCCGCCCGCCGGCTGGCGCAGGAGACCATGCGCGACGTGCGCGAGGCCATGGGCCTGGCCTATACTTAATTTGTAACCCTTCGTAAATTTCGGTAAAGACATCATGAGCGATACGATTTCTCCCTGGGTGCGGCGCTACGCGCCCCTGATCCCCGGCGGGGCGGTGCTGGACCTGGCCTGCGGCGCCGGCCGCCACAGCCGCCATCTGGCGTCGCTGGGCCATTCGGTGGTGGCGGTCGACCGCGACGCCGAGGCGCTGGCGCTGGCGGCCGGCCCGGACATCACCACCTCGGCCATCGACCTGGAGGAGGAGGGCGCCGCCTGGCCATTCGGGCCGGCCCGTTTCGCCGGCATCGTGGTCACAAACTACCTGCATCGTCCGCTAACGGCCGCGATGATCGCCAGCCTGGCGCCGGACGGCGTGTTGATCCACGAAACCTTCGCCGAGGGCAACGCCCAGTTCGGCAAGCCGTCGAACCCGGACTTCCTGCTGCGGCCGGGCGAGTTGCTGGACTTGGCGCGCGAGCACGGCCTGCGCGTGGTGGCGTTTGAGGAGGGCGTCGTCGACGCTCCCAAAACTGCCATGGTGCAACGAATATGCGCCGTAAAGCCCGATTTTCCCCGTGTGGCGGCCCTATTGCCGCCATTTTGAGTTTGGAATTGTCGGTCTGAATGCACCATAAGCACGAGTCATCGTCTACAATCGTTGTTTTAATACTTCATGCAGTGGTTTCCTATGATCAAGGGCAGCATAGTAGCAATCGTCACTCCGATGCACCCGGACGGCAGTCTGGACTTCGACGGCCTGAACCGGCTGATCGACTGGCACATCGCCGAGGGCACGGATAGCATCGTCATCGCCGGCACCACCGGCGAATCGGCCACCGTCAGCGTCGAAGAGCATTGCGCGCTGATCAAGGCCACCGTCGCCCACGCCAACGGCCGCATCCCGATCATCGCCGGCGCCGGCGGCAACTCGACCGCCGAGGCGATCACGCTGACCCGCTACGCCAAGGAAGCGGGCGCCGACGCCACGCTGCAAGTGGTTCCCTACTACAACCGCCCGACCCAGGAAGGCATGTTCCAGCACTTCAAGGCCATCGCCGAGGCGGTGGACCTGCCGGTGATCCTGTACAACGTGCCGGGCCGCACCGTGGCCGACATGAGCAACGAGACCATCCTGCGTCTGGCGGCCGTGCCCGGCATCGTCGGCGTCAAGGACGCGACCGGCAACATCGGCCGCGGCTACGACCTGCTGCGCCTGGCGCCGAAATCGTTCGCCGTCTACTCGGGCGACGATCCGACCGCGATGGCGCTGATGCTCGGCGGCGGCGCCGGCAACATCTCCGTCACCGCCAACGTCATGCCGCGCGCCATGGCCGACATGTGCAGGGCGGCGCTGGCCGGCGATATCGCCAAGGCGGTGGCGCTGAACAATCAAATGTTCCCGCTGCACCAGAAGCTGTTCATCGAGCCGAACCCGGTCCCGGTCAAATGGGCGCTGGCCGAAATGGGCAAGATGCCCGCCGGCATACGCCTGCCGCTGGTGCCGCTGGGGGCCGATTGCCACGACGCGGTCCGCGCGGCCCTGCGCGAGGCCGGCGTCCTGTAAAACCCCGGCAGGCGCGCCTGCAGGAGCAACAAGCCCCGACCTGATCGGATCATATTTTGCTGCATTCCAGCTTCTTAAACAGTAACGACATGACTATTCGCAAGACAGCTTCTATCTCCTCGCAGCGCGTGCTGGTATTGGGCACATTGATGGCCAGTTTGACCGGTTGCGGCATGCTCAGCTCCGTCATCGGCAACGACAAGGTGGACTACAAGTCCGCCAAGAAGGCCAGCACCCTGGACGTGCCGCCGGATCTGACGCAATTGCAGAAGGATAACCGCTACTCGCTGCCGGACTCGAACAACGGCGTCGCCACCGCCTCCGGCTACAACGCCGCCAAGGGCGCGGCGGCGGCCGCCGGCGTCGGTCCGGGCGCCATCGTCGTGCCGGGCCAGCCGGCCGCCGGCACCGTGGTGCCGACCAGCGTCGCCGATATCAAGGTCGAGCGCGACGGCAACCAGCGCTGGCTGGTGATCAAGCAAACGCCGGAGCAGCTGTGGCCGCAGCTCAAGCAGTTCTGGGAGGATTCTGGCTTCACGCTGGCGCAGGAGCTGCCGACGGCGGGCATCATGGAAACCGAATGGAACGAGAACCGCGCCAAGATCCCGCAGGATTTCATCCGCAACACCATCGGCAAGGTGTTCGACTCGGTCTATTCGAGCGGCGAGCGCGACAAGTTCCGCACCCGCATCGAGCGCCGCGCCGACGGCGCCAGCGAGATCTACGTCAGCCATCGCGGCGCCCAGGAAGTGGTCACCGGCGCCCAGAAGGAATCGACGATCTGGACCCCGCGCCCGAACGATCCGGGCCTGGAGGCCGAATTCCTGGCGCGCATGATGAACAAGCTGGGCAACGGCGGCGAGGACACTTCGCCGGCCAAGGCGGCCGTCGATTCGGCCATCGTCCAGCCGCAGCACGCGTCGCTGGTCGGCGCCGGCGCCGAGCGCGCCGTGCAGGTGGACGAGGGCTTCGACCGCGCCTGGCGCCCGGTTGGCCTGGCGCTGGACCGCGCCGGCTTCACCGTCGAGGACCGCGACCGCACCACCGGCACTTATTTCGTCCGCTACATCAACGACGCCACCGAAACCAAGGGCTTCTTCAGCAAGTTGTTCAGCTGGGGCTCGTCGTCGGAAGCGGATAAGGAAGCGCAACGCTATCGCATTTCCGTCAAGGCCGGCGCGGGTAACAGCAGCACCGTCACCGTGATGAGCAATGCCGGCAAACCGGAAGTGAGCCCGGTCGGCGATAAGATCCTGACGCTGCTGCACGAGCAGTTGAAATAACGGAATGGCGGCGCCGATGGCGCCGCGTTTTAATGCCCGGAGAATATCGGGGCATAAAAAACCGGCGCGAGCCGGTTTTTTTATATCTGCAAATAAATGGCGATTTCCATTTGGATGCAAAAGCGTCAGACGAAAAAAAACCCGCCCGCGCCGGAGGCGCCGACGGGCTTTTCCTTACTGATTACTTCGAAGCAGCAGGTGCCGAAGCAGCTGGAGCAGCAGCGTCAGCAGCAGGAGCGGCTGGAGCGGCAGCGTCAGCGGCTGGAGCGGCTGGAGCAGCAGCGTCAGCGGCAGGAGCGGCTGGAGCAGCAGGAGCGGTTTCAACTACTGGAGCTGGAGCAGCAGGAGCTTCTTCTTTTTTCGAGCAAGCGGCCAGAGCAACAACCATCAGGGATGCGATCAGCAGGGATTTTTTCATGGGATTTTCCTTTAGTCAGTCTATATATTATTGCGATGAATAATTACCGGTAATTATCGCTCGTAGTTCTTTCTCGTTGACTCTCAGATAAATCTGAAAGGCAGCGGGAAGTTCCTGAGCGGATAATATAGCGAAAAGTAATGCCACGCAATAGCACACGCCTGTCTTTTTGCATCCCTTTCGATTGCTATCCCCTGGTATTCAGTTTGCTAACACCTGTTACCAAGAAATTCAGCCGATTGTGGGGATCTCGCCAAACTTTGTTCGGTAAAACACAGTTTCTTTGCTACAAACCAGTTGTAACGGAATGTAATCCGGGCACCGACTCCTGCCAGATGCCGCGAAATCGCTCGATGCTGATCTCGGTCAGTGCTGGGGCCTGGTAAGCCGCTTCGCCACGCCAATGGTCGCTGTGGAAGCGCCGCACGATGTGCACGCCGTCGCCGATGCAGAACGAGTCGGTCAGCTGGCGCAGGCTGCGGCTGGTGTCGCGGCAGCTGATGCGGTGGCTGTAATCCTTGAGCAGGCGCATGAAGCGCGGGTAGTGGCGTTCGATGTGGCGGTGGTCGTGGGTGACCAGTTCGATGCTGCCGCCACCGGCCAGGAACTGGCGCAGGGCGGTGTCAGTCTCGCTGCTACCCAATGGGAAGACGGCAAAGTCCGGATCGAAGCACTGCAGGCTCACGCGCGAGCGCGCGATGCAGTCCAGGAAGTGCGCTTCCAGGGCGGCGCGCGTGTCGAAGCGCACGCCGATGGTTTCTGGCTGGTCGGTCTGGTCCATGGCGCCGTTCCCGGTTAGTTGGAATTACAGGATCTCTACCCAGCCATCCTGATACCACGTGTACAGCGCTTCGCGCACATCGTCCGACGCGCTGGCCATGGCGCTGCCAGGCAGCTCGCGGGTATTGGCCAGCAGGTCCAGCACGGCCTTGTCCGCGCGCCCCACGGCAAACGACTCGCCGTTGATGAACACGTGCTTGCCGCGATAGAGCATCTGGCTTTTCAGCGAGAGCGCCAGCCCGCGCTTGGCCGCCTTGTCGATGAAGCGGCCCATCGTCAACGGCTTGTCGGGGCCCGTGAAGAACACATTGTGCTTCGGTTCCGACAGGTGCTCGCCCACGAAGATCGTCACGTCTTCCTCGGTGAAGCGCACCTTGTTCATTTCCTCGGCGATGTTTTCGAGCATGGCGCGCGGGATTTCGGCCGGGTTCCTGGCCACTTCCAGTTCCGGGTCGGCGTAGCGGCCGGGCAGGTCGATCGAGTCGGCCATGAACTGCAGGAAGGCCTCGCCCAGTTCCTGGTACGAAGGCGAGCGAAAGCCGATCGAATACGTCATGCAATCGCCTTCGGCCTGGCCGTCGTGGGCGTAGTGCGGCGGCAGGTACAGCATGTCGCCCGGAT
>JBDSKP010000670.1:0-3150 GCA_039916925.1 Duganella sp. | reverse complement strand
GCCAGCGCCACGATCTGCGACGGCACCATGTAATCCGGCAGCGCCGCCGACAACGCCTGGCGCAACGCCGCGTCGTCGGCTTGCGGCGCCACGTACGCGATCAGGCGCATGCCTCCCGCGCCCTGGTGCGCCACCACCACCGCCTCCTTCACCCCCGGCTGCGCCAGCAGTTGCGATTCGATCTCGCCCAGTTCGATGCGCAGGCCGCGCAGCTTGACCTGATGATCGATCCGGCCCAGGTACTCGAGCTGACCGTCGCCGCGCCAGCGCACCAGGTCTCCGGTGCGGTACAGGCGTCCACCGCCGCCGAACGGATCGGCGACAAAGCGTTCCGCCGTCAGCGCGCCGCGCCGCAGGTAGCCGCGCGCCAGGCCGGCGCCGCCCAGATACAGCTCGCCGACGGCGCCGCGCGGCACCAGTTGCAGCTCGGGTCCCAGCACGTGGGTCTCGGTGGCGGCGATCGGCGCGCCGATCGGCACCCCGGCCGCGCCGTCGTCGACGCAGGTCCAGTGGGTGACATCGATGGCAGCCTCGGTCGGACCGTACAGGTTGTACAGGGCCGCCTGCGGCAGGCAAGCGAAGGCGCGCGCCTGCAGTTCGGCCGGCAGCGCCTCCCCACTGCAGACGATGCGCCGCAGACTGGTACACGCCGCCCCGCCCTCGGTTTCGAGATAGGCGACGAAGGCTTGCAGCATCGATGGCACGAAGTGGATCGTGCTGACCTGGTGGCGGGCGATGCGCGCGGCCAGCAGCGCCGGGTCCTTGTGCTCCCCGGGTTCGGCCATGGCCAGCGTGGCGCCCTCGGTCAGCGGCCAGAAAAACTCCCAGACCGAGACGTCAAAGCTGAACGGCGTCTTTTGCAGCACCGTGTCGCCGGCATCGAGGCCGTAGGCGTCCTGCATCCACGCCAGCCGGTTGTTGAGCGAGCCGTGGCGGTTGGCCGCGCCTTTGGGTTTGCCGGTGGAGCCGGAGGTGTAGATCGCGTACGCCACGTTCTCGTCGTGCAGCGCCGGCGCCGGGTTGTGCTCCGGCTGGCCGGACAGGTCCAGCGCGTCCAGCCGCAGCACCGTCGCCGATGGGGCCCACGGCGCCGGTTCCGTGCCGGTCAACAGCAGCGCCACGCCGCTGTCCCGGACCATGTAGGCCAGGCGCTCGACCGGATAATCGGGATCGAACGGCACGTAGGCGCCACCGGCCTTGAGGATCGCCAGCAGGCCGACCACCATGGCCACCGAGCGTTCCAGCGCGATGCCAACCAGGCTTTCGGGTCCCACGCCAAGTTCCGTCAGGCGGTGGGCCAGGCGGTTGGCGCGCCGGTTCAATTCCGCGTAGCTGAGGGAGTCGCCACCGCACAGCAGCGCCACGGCGTCCGGGCGGACGGCGGCCTGCGCCTCGAAGCGGCGGTGCACTGGCGCCATCGGCGGATAGCGGCGCTCGTTGCGCCCCAGTGCCAGCAACTGATCCAGTTCCAAATCGCCGAACAGCGTCAGGTCCGCCAGCATCGCTCGCGGCGCCGACGCCATCTGCGCCAACAACCCGGCCATCTGTTCGGATATCACCTTTACCGCGTTCGCCGAAAACTGCGACCGCTCATACGAAAATCGCAGACGCAGTCCGTCGCCCTGCACCACCGACAAAGCCATCGCAAAACTGGTCTCGTCGTGCGTGCGAGCCGACGAAAAGCGCATTCCGCCCGGCGCCGATTGCGCCAGCATCTGATCGACAGGATAGTTTTCAAACACCAGAATCGTATCGAACAGCGGCTGCCCGCCATGGCCGGCGCGACGCTGCAATTCATACAGCGGCGTGTATTCATGCTCCCGCAAGGCCAGGTTTTGCCCCTGCAGTTGGCGTAGCCATGTGCCCACGTCCAGTTCCGCGACCGGCGCCCCGATCAGCGGCAAGGTATTAATAAACACTCCGACCCAGTTATCGACCCCGGCGAGTTCCGCCGGCCGGCCCGATACCGTAACGCCAAAGGCCACCGCCCGCTGCCCCGTATAGCGCTGCAACAGCAGCATCCATGCGGCCTGCACCAGCGTATTCATCGTCACCCTTTGCTCGCGCGCGAAGCGCGCCAACAACCGCGTTTCTTTCCCATTCATGTCGAACGCGTGCCGCTCGCGGCCCGGCAAGACCGATGGGGCCTGCACGGCGCGGGCCAGCAAGGTCGGTTCCGGCAGCAGCCGCAATTGCGCGTCCCACCATGACTGGCTGGCCAGTTGGTCGCGGTCCGCAAGCCAAGCTATGTAGTCCCGATAACGGCCATTCGGCGATGCCACCCGCGCGCCATCGTATTCCCGCAGCACCTCGCCGAGCAGCATCGATGTGCTCCAGCCGTCGAGCAGTAAATGATGGACGCTCCAGATCAGATGGTGGGTATTGGTCCCCGTTCGCACCAGCGTCAGACGCATCAACGGCGGGCGCGCCAGATCGAAGCCGCGCGCCAGGTCGGCGCCGGCCAAGGTGTCCAACGCCGCCGGTAAGTCGTCGCGGCCGCGCCAATCGTGCAATTCGAACGGCAAAGGCAGCTCGTGCGACAGCCATTGCAGCGGCGCGCCGGGCAGCGTCAGGAAGCCGGTGCGCAGCACGTCGTGGCGCCGCAACGCGCCGCGCCAGGCCGCCTCGAACCGCGTGACATCCAGACCTTCGACATCGACCCGCAATTGGTTGACATACGTGGCGCCGGCATCGTCGCGCAGGCTGTGGAACAACAGTCCCTGCTGCATCGGCGACAGTGGATACAGATCGGCCAATTGCGCAGCCGGCACAGGCAACCCGTCGAGCGCCAGTTGGTCCAGCCGCGCCAGCGGCACGTCGGACGGTGTGAGGCCGGAGGCGCCGCCGCAGCAATGAGCGATCAGCGCGCGCAACTCACTTTCACAGGACCGCGCCAGCGCGGCGATCGTCGATTCCTCGAAACGCGCGCTGCTATAGCTGAAGTCAAGCCGCAACTCGCCCTGGAACACCTGGCCGTTGACGGAAAGCGCGTAGTCGAGCGGCGCATCGGCAGCGGTATTGGCGCCGCCGTTTTCCTCCGACGGGCGCCAGATGGCAGCGGCATCGAAGCTGGCGTCGAACTGGCCCAGGTAATTGAACAGCACTTGCGCCGCTGGCAGTCCGGCCAGCGCCTTGCGCACGGGCGCGCCG
>JBDSKP010000669.1:0-8920 GCA_039916925.1 Duganella sp. | reverse complement strand
GCGTGCACGCGCTTGGTGAAGCCGGCGCGGTCGGTGCTGGCGGCGCGCTCGTACAAGGTGAGGTTGTCGACCATCTCGTCGAGCGCGACCACGGCCCGCTCGCCGTGGGCGTCCGCCTGGGTCAGGCGCTGGCGCAGGTACAGCACCAGCACCGAATCGATGAACGTCAGCTGGGCGCGGCGCAGCAGCAGCGGCACCTCCAGGTCGCCGGTGTCGGCCTGGCGCGTGAAGGCGACCTGCAGGTCGCGGTCGATCACCAGCTCCAGGAACAGCTCGGCAAGGCGGCGGCGCACGGCCAGCTCGTCGCGCAGCAGTACCGGCCACAGCTTGGCGTGGCGGCGCCCGTCCAGCGCCGGACCGGCCAGCAGCTGCACCAGCGCGCGGCGCGTCTCGAGCGGCAGCTCGCCGCTGTCGCCGGAAAACAGCGCGGTGGACGGCGGCGCGCCGTCCGTGGCGACGACGACGGCGCCCATCGGCGGCGCCAGATCGGCGTGGACGAGGTCGTCGTCAGACAAGTTCATTGGCGCGTTCTTTCACAAAATAGATGACGGGGATGTGGGCGCTGCGTTGTTGCTCGTCGCCGCCGGTCCAGCTGACGGTTTCGCTGTGGCCGGCGATCATGCCGTGGCGGCTGCCCAAGGCCAGCAGGCCCAGCACGCTGCCCAGGCCCTGCGCGGCCGGATAGGCGCGCAGCACGTCGGCCACCGACGCCTGCGATTGCAGGTCGAGCACGGCCAGCACGTGCCGCTTGAGGCTGCGGAAGTCGATCTCCGATTGCGCCACCAGCTCGCCGACCGAGTCCAGATCGATCGGCGCCGCCTCGCCGTCGCGCATCGCACCCGGCAGCGCCTGCAGCGCCGGATCGTGCAGCACCCATTGCGACAGCGAGGCGACCTTGCAGCTGGTCAGCGGCAGCGTGTAGTGCAGCGTGTCGGTGGCCTTGACCTCGTCCTTGAGCGCCAGCGCGGCCAGCTGGGCCTGGCGCAGCAAGGTGTTCAGGCGGCGTTGCTCGAGAAATTCGCGGCTCTGCACGAAATGCTTCAGGCTGCGGGCGAACGATTGCAACACGTCGTGCACCATGCCGCCCTGCTCGAGCAGGGTGCGCGTCATGCGCAGCAGGAATTTGCGCTCCTGCGTGTCCAGACTGGCGATGAAGTCGCGCGACAGCAACTGGTCCAGCGCCTGCTCCAAGGTGGCCGACTGTTCGGGATCGGTCAGCAGGCGCCAGAAGGCGGCGAAGGTGCGGCCGGCGTCGCTGTCGGTGATCAGGTCGATGCCGGCGAACAGTGAATCGAGCACCTCGCCGCGGCTGCCGTCGTTTTCCATGATGCGCGCGCGCAGGTCGCGGTTGAGCTGCTCGAACTGGTCGCGCACGCGGCGGAAGTCGCCCGCCAGGCCGTCGGCCAGGGTGATGATCTCGCGCGTGCGCTCGAGCGCGGCGGCCTCGGGCAGGATGTGCAGCACGCCCTGTTCGATGGCGGCGATTTCGCGCTCGATGCGCTCCTGCTCGGCGCGCAGGCGCCCGACGCGGCGCGCCTTGTCGGCGTCGGTGTCCTCGGCCAGCCGGGACAGCGCGTCGATCACCAGCCCCAGGCGGCTCTCGGTGGCGGCCGAGTGGGGCTTGACCTGGCCGGCGACGAAGCGGATCGCCTCGATGGTCGAGGTGGCCAGCTCGTACTCCTCCTCGGAGGCGCCGGGCGGGAAGCGGCGTTCCAGGTGGCCTTCGGACAGCCAGCCGGCGACGTAGGCCTGGGCGGTCTGCGGCCAGTCCTCGCCGACGGCGCGCAGGTGTTCGAGCTCGCGCGCGACGCGCTCGTGGAAGATCGATGCCGGCAGGCTGCGCTCGCCCTCGTACAGGTGCGTTTGCAGCAGCGCCAGGGTGGTCGGCCCGCTGGGCGCGGCCAGCAGCCGCCACAACGGCTGCTGGCGCAGGCGGCGGTTGGTGGCGAGGGCTTTGTCGGCTTTCATACCGCCATTTTATGATACCGGGGCGGCGCCTGCGCGAAAAGCTGGTCTCGTCCGGCGCGCGCCCGCCATGATTTGCGGTCAGGCCGCCGGTCCGGACGGTTTGGGCGGCGTGTCGGCAATGCCGTAGGCCGATGGCCAATTGTCCGGCAGGTGCCAGGTGCCAAACACCCGGTCCAGGAACGGTAGTGTCGAAGAGAAATTGCGGTCCAGCGGCGCGATGCTGGTGTGGTGCCAGTGATGGAAGGCCGGCGTGGCGATGAGCGATTCCAGCGGGCCGAGCCGGACCCGCAGGTTCGAATGGATGAAAAATCCCCAGATCGTGCCGATGATTATCACCAGCGCCGGCGTGGCGCTGCCGCCCGCGCTGGCGCCGGCCAGGCCGAGGATGTACAGCGGCGTCATGCCGAACAAGCGGGTGACGATCATGTCGACCGGGTGCGCATGGGTATTGATCAGGAAGTACAGGTGTTCAGGCTTGTGATGCACCGAATGGAAATGCCACAGCCAAGGCAACCGATGGCTCAAGCGGTGACCCCAGTAAAAGCCGATTTCCGCGATCAGCAACGACAGCGGCAGCTTGACCGCCAGCGGCAGCGCGCCCAAGGCTGCCGGCACGGCGGCCGGCAGCGCGGCATGCGCGGCGACGGTGACGACGGCCATCAGCGCGCTCAGGACGGCGGCGGGAAGCAGGCTGTTGAGGAAGTACAGCCCGAGATTGACCGCCAGCGCGCGGCGCGGCAGGCGCGCCTTGCGCACCGCCAGCCAGCGCTCCAGCGGCACAAACACCAGCGATAGCAGCGCCAGCCACAGGCACAGTCGCCCCACGTTGGCGGCGAAGGTCGGCAGGTAGGCAAGAATGTCGTTCATCGGTGTCGGGACTTCGGTGATGCGGACTCGCACCAACAACAACGCTCAGGTGCGCAATGGAAAATGCCGGACGTGAACGCCCGGCATCGGTGACTGCTTATAAGGAATTAAGCAGCTTTGGCTTTGCGCCGGCGCGCGGCGAAGCCGACCAGGCCCAGGCCCAGGCCCAGCATGCCCAGGACTTCCGGCTCAGGCACGGCGGAGGTCATCGACACGCCATCGATCAGCGAGAACGGTGGAACGCCGTTAGGCGTGCCCGCTGCCAGGAAGCTCAGCACTTCGCTGGCGCTGGTGGCCGTGAAGGTGAAGGTTTCTTTCTGCCAGCCGGTGAAGCCGTGATCGGCGTTGTTCTTCACGGCGGTCGACTGGGTCTGGTTGCCCAGGGAGACGTGCCACTGCTCGGTGGTGCCGCCCGAGAAGCCGGACTGCTGGGCGCCGGCCCAGTAGAAGGACACGTTGTACTGCTGGCCGGCCGTCAGGCCATTGACCGTCTGCGACAGCGGAGCGACGCCGAACGCGCCGTCGGAGGCGACGAAATTGCCCCCGACAGGGCTCGCTTGCAGGCCGTTAGCCGCGCCGTTGTTCGGGCCCCACAGCTGCAGGTTGCCGTACATGCCGGCGGTGCCGCCGTTGTCCACGTTCGCGCTGTTGAACAGGAAATTGTAGCCGGAGGTCGTCCAGCCGGCCAGTTGATGGCCGCCCCAGTTGATCTGGCCTTGGTCGCCGGATTCGAAATTGCCGTTGGTGATCAGTTCGGTGGATGCGCTGGCGACGCCGCTGCACAGGGCAGCGGTCGCGGTAACGGCCAGCAAGAAGGATTTGATACGCATATGAAAGCTCCAGGATTCGTATTCTGGCGGTCGTCCGGCCGCCGTCGGGTCAGTGATAACGATTTCACATTATGCCGAAGACAGATTCTGTTAGGAACATTTTTATATTGTAAAGTAAGTTGAAAAATTATGATTTTTGTGTCTTCTGATTTGCCAAATGTTAAAGAAGTTGGATTTCCTCGACTAGCAGGGCCGGTATTTCGAATACTCGACAGTCGAGGTTGGGCTCACCTTTCGTGTGCTACGATGCTGTCTACTCGACAAAAGAAAGGAGGACGATCATGTCTATACTGCCCCTGCCATCCGTCGCCCGCGCGGGCGATAGGAAAGCGCGATCTCCTTCCTTGGCGAACAGCATAATTGTTCGTTGTTGATGTCATACGAGTCGTGCGGCGGGTTCTCCACTCAAATTAATGAGCATGAACCATGCAACTCACACCAACCGTGTACCTTCCAGGCCTCTGCGACGAGGCCATCGCTTTCTATCGGACCACGCTAGACATCGAAATCCTGTTCGTCCGCCGTATTGAGGACTGTATCGATGCCAATCATGTCCTACGGGGAACAGAGAGAAAAGTCTTGCGCGCTGCTGTGCGGATCGGCCAGTCAGTTCTCTATCTCTCGGATGGCCATGGCACAGGCCAGCCAAGCCATCAGGGCTTTTCGCTCTCCCTCACACTGCCGACTTTGGTTGACGCCGAGCGCGTCTTCCAGGCCTTGTCTGAGGGCGGCCGTATCTTGCTTCCGCTGCGACAGACCACGTGGGCGAACATTTACGGTGTTTTGATCGATAAGTTTGGCTTGCACTGGACTGTCGAAACCACCAGCATCGCGCAACCGAGTTAACAGGGAAGACGATGGCGTCGAGGGTAAGTTTGACGCCATCGTCTTGATGCTATTTCTCCATGGCATCATGGCGCGGGATACTGCGTGCGTAATCGACGAGGTCTTTGGGATACACCGTCTCGTCACGGTAGGCGGCGTCGTCGATATCATAGAGGTAGGTGAATCAGTTTTAAATCGCCGTTGACAACAGCGATTCGTGGATCGTTTCGCCCAAGCCGAAGGGAAGCCCAGCAACGGCGCAACCGCCGCATCGCTTCACGGTTCGACGGTGAGGTTGTAGCGGGCGAAGCCGCCGTTGGCGCCGGCCATGTCGATGGCGGTGGCGTGGCCGGGGAATGCTTGTGAAATGGCAGATTTTTCGTGGTCAATCGGTCTTTTTGCCCTTTTCTCGCTATCTCAGTCGAGTGCTATTGCTCCTCACTCCACTGCCAGATCGTGTACCCATATTCCGAGTCCTCAAACACGGGCATGATGTCACCTTGCTTGAAGTGGCTGCGACTGTGTAATTTGGCCGGCGTTTCCCAGAGGCCTGTTTGGGGGCAGGGCTGGCCGCCCTCGACACGTCCCGAATGGCTTGAAGTTTCGATCTCCTGGCTGGTGTAGCGGTCTTCCTCCCGCAATTTTCGCGCGTAATCCGCTAGATCTTTTGGATAGACCAAATGGTTGATCTGGCTGTCGTCCAGGTCAAGGAGGTAGACTGCCGCAGCCGCTTCAAACGCCCAGTAGCCGTAATATGGGGCGTAACCTTGCTTTTTGCTCCGGAGATGCCCGTCGTACCAGCGTGGATGATCTTTCATCGCTGGGTACCATTGTTTGAGATACTGATCGAGGAGATCGAGTGTTTTGTGTTCGTCCTCTTCATAGAAAACTTGCAGCAGGATGTCGTACGGCTCGCCCAGTGCGCAGGAAGAAAGCGTCATTTCATCCTCGACATATCCGCCAATCAGTTCCTCAAAAAGGCCGTCCTCTCCCCGGTGACTGCGTAGCACGCGAATCATGCGTTTGATCGAGCGGAGATCACGCAGCAATATGGCAACACTCAATAGCTGAAGTGTATCTTCGTAATCGGAGAGGGTGGAGAAATCCGGTGCCCCCCGATATTTGTACGGGCCGTACTCTGGAAACTCAAGTGCGGCTTCCTGCTGCAAGATTTGGTCGACATCGTTCCATGCCTCAAACGCATCCACGATGCCAGATATGCGGGGCGCCAGTTCATCAATTGGCACCCCCGCCGTGTAGTCGAGCATCCAGATCCAGAACGCTTCCAAATACAAAAAATGATGAACAGAAGAATTTTCTAGGCCCGAATCAGATATTTTTTTATTTTCGAGTTCGCCCTCAATCAATGAAAGTTGATTTTCACGAGTTTTCTCATACAGATCCTCATAAAGAAACTGCTGGCGGCGGCGCTCATGAAATAATGGATTTTTCATATCTTCTTCCCTCTTTTTTTCTTAACGGGATCTGGTTTCTTTGCGTCGTCTGGTGTTTCTTGTTGCGCGGGCGCGTTCGCCGATTTTGATTTTATAGCGAGGTTGCGACCTCTTTCAACTCGATCGATCTCAGCGTAATCGAACATTTCGGTTATTCCATGATTGCTTTTGTGCTTGTTGTGTATCTCGATGTTGTAATGATCATTTGTTGCGAGTAGTTCCAATGTGGCCGCAATGTGATCGCCAACTCCAGGCGCGGCTGTCAACTTGAGTCTGCTGGCGTGAGCAGCGTTCGCGAACGGGTTCGAGGTAGCGGTAAGTCCAAGCATAAGATACACCCAGCGATTTTTCAAATTGCTATTCGAGTGCATTGCTCTGGTATCAGTACTGTTACGAATCCAATCTCTCCCCATCTGCGTCCCCTTTTTTGGTTGGCCAAGCAAGCTCCACAACATATGCTCCCTGTCGTTGAGCCTTGCGGGCGGTTGAGGGATGCTGCCATTTTTTATCTTCATCTGTAGCCGGGTATGCAAACTGTACACAGTCTCGCTGAACTTGGCTTCGATGAAATGATATGTATTTTCGTTCGTCTGCCAGATCGTGTCGACGCCGGCCAGATTCACTTTCGCGAGGTCTTCCGGGACTAGTTCGCTCGGGCGTTCGTGTTTGTTGTCAGGGCCGACAATGCGCGGGTACGCCGACCGCCACTTGCCGTGGATATTACCGTGCGGCCAAGCGCCGGCTTTGCCCAGCACATGCTCCATGTGGTAATAATCTGCCATATGTTCGCCGATCAAACCTCTCGGTCCGAATTCGACTTTAGAAAGCAATTGCCGTATCTGCCGCGAAGTATGCTTGACCGGGGCGCTGCCACCATCGGTGCTTTGACGGCTGGAGTCGCCCACCGGCTTGTGCTCCTTACCTTTTCCTGGAGATGTTGGGTCCTTTTTCTTTGCAGTGGTGACCGCAGAACCGCTCGATGCCGATGTGGTCGAGCTTCGCTGAGGCGTGGCGCTGTGGGGATGGGTAGCACCTGCTTTGTGGTTGTGCTTGGCGGCGGGATTGCCGACCACCGTGGCCGCCGTTGCTACCTTTTTCGCCACCCACAGTGCGTCTTCACCCAGCATGTCCTTGATCATCTCCTGCAGCGCCTTGGCGCCCCGTGCGATGCCGGCTTTGAGCGGTCCGCGCACACCTTCGACTTGCGGCTTCAGGTCGCGCGCCAAATGCTGCAAGTCGGCGGGCAGCCACCAATGGGATGTCGACAGGATCGTCAGCAGCGTCACGCAATTGTCCAGCGCACCCATCGCCGTTTCAATGGCCAACTCGGTGTTTTGAGCCCACTGAAACGTTTTCATAAATTTGATCGCCGCTCCCTTTCCTTTGCCGAGCATGGCCTCGATCATCACATTTCCACCGGCTGCGACGGCACCGGCCTCCTTGCGGTATTTGCGTATGGGCTTGACGATCGTTTTGAACAGGCTGCCGACCTCGGGAACACACCCGAACGCCGCCAGCGCCATGTCGATCCAGTCATCCTTGTCCGCGCGCGACACGCCTTTTCTGCCAACTCGATAAATCATGCCGGACACATCGCGCACGTCCATGATCTGGTCGACCACCGGAATCAGGGAGATGGCACCGCCCACTATCATGGCGGCCTTGCCTTGATCCTGTTCAAAATCGCCCAGGATCAAATCCTTGAAGAACTCGACGACGTCATCTACAAAGCCCTGGCTCATGCCACACCGCCCGTTTCATTATTTTTCCTGGCCGCTTCCAGCAATGCGGCCGCCTGTTCTTTTTGTTTCCGTGCTTGTACAAGCTGCGGGTCGGGGGTCAGCGCCGGCGCTTTCCACGGCCGCTCGTCTTCACCGTATTCGACGTGGTACTCGCCCGGCGGGACATTTTCAAGGCGGGCATGCCCCTTCGAATCGAGTGTGCCACTGCGCGACGTGCCATCGGCGAAAGTGATCTTGTAGGGGGCATTAAGCACCGGTTCCAAGTCGCTGTAATGCAGGTTCAACTCGATCGCTTGGTCAATATTCCCGGTTTTGGGTAGCGCGGGTAGTGTAGGAGAGGCGCTCATCGGCCCAGCCAACTCCTTCATGCTGGCCTTGAAGTCGATCTTGCCCGGGCCGTGCAGCTCGATGTTGCCGCCTTCGAGTTTGAGATGGGCGCCTTGCGCGGTCAGCAGCACATGCTGCTTGCCGGCGATGTTGATGCCCTTGGCCGTGCTGACGATATTCACCGCCTTGTCGGCCATGACTTTGGTCTCGCCGGCCTGGCTTTGGCTGCTCACTTTTCCGCTGGCGGCGTGCAGGCGGATGCCGATCTCCTGATTGGGCTTTTGGGCGGTCGTCGCTTTGCCGTACGTGAACAAGCTGATGCCTTCCTTGACGCTCGCGTAGCTGTTGCGTTGTGACGCGACATTGATATCGTGGCCGGCGGTCAAGCTGGTGCCCGAGCCCCCAAGCACCGCGTTGGCCGGCGTGGTCGCCGCGATGCCCGCCGGGGAGCTTAATTGCAGGTGTGGTTCGCTGTAGGCTGGCGCTTCCGATTCCGCCGCGCCCAACACTTCTGCCGCACGCGTCAGCTGCTTAATCGCGGGCAGTTCAGCCGGCGCCGCTTCATCTTTAAGTTTGGCATTGTGCTTTTGCGCCGTCTCGGCCAGATCGGTCTGCAGCTGCACACTTTGCTCCAGCTGGCTGATCGCTTCCCTGGAATCCATCTGGCCACCGGTGGCGCCGCCGCGCGCATCCGTCGACAGCAGCAGCCCCCTGCCGGCGCGCACGGCCACGCCGTGCTCGGTCTTGAGCTCGGCGCCGAAGCCGGCCGGCTTCAGTCGCTGATTATCGCGCTGGTGCAGCAGATGGCCGAGGTTCAGCTCGGCCGTGCCCTGGTGCGCGGTGGCATGGCGCTGCAGGCCCAGGCGCGACTGGCCGGGCGTGTCGTCGAACACCAACTGGTTGTAGG
>JBDSKP010000668.1:0-5104 GCA_039916925.1 Duganella sp. | reverse complement strand
GCGCGCGCTGACCCAGGGCCAGCAGGGTGGCGGCGGGCGCGGCAAGAACGCCGCGCTCCTGGCCGTGGCCCAGGTCGAAACGCTGCGCAAGATGCTGCTGGCGATGGCCACCGACATGCGCGTGGTGCTGGTGCGGCTGGCCTCGTGCGTGACGACCTTGCGCTATTTCGCCGACATCAAGCTGTTCAACGACGTGACGTGCGCCTACGGGCGCGAGACGCTCGACCTGTACGCGCCGCTGGCCAACCGGCTGGGGATCTGGCAACTGAAGTGGGAGCTGGAGGATCTGTCGTTCCGCTTCATCGAGCCGGAGGCGTACAAGCGCATCGCCAAGATGCTCGAGGAAAAGCGCATGATGCGCGAGGGCTTTGTCACCAACGCCATCGCCCGCTTGCAATCGGAGATGGCCTCGGCCAACATCCAGGCCGAGGTGTTCGGCCGGCCCAAGCACATCTACTCGATCTGGAGCAAGATGAAGGGCAAGGAGCTCGACTTCACCGACCTGTACGACGTGCGCGCGTTCCGCGTCATCGTGTCCGACGTCAAGACGTGCTACACGGTGCTCGGCGTGGTGCACAACATCTGGACCCCGATCCCGAAGGAATTCGACGACTATATTTCGCGGCCCAAGCCGAACGGCTATCAGTCGCTGCACACGGTGGTCACGGCCGAGGATGGCCGGCCGCTGGAGGTGCAGATCCGCACGCAGGAGATGCATAGCTTCGCCGAGTACGGCGTGGCGGCGCACTGGCGCTACAAGGAGGAGGGCGGTTCGAACTTCGCCGGCCAAAAATACGACGAGAAGATCGCCTGGCTGCGCCAGTTGCTGGCGTGGAAAACCGACGTCGCCGACGCCGTCGTCGGGCAGGAGGAGCAGCAGCGCGAATGGGTGGAAAAGCTCAAGTCGGCCGCGCTCGACGACCGCATCTTCGTGCTCACGCCGCAGGCGCGGGTGCTGGAGCTGCCGGTCGGCGCCACGCCGGTCGACTTCGCCTATCACCTGCATAGCGACGTCGGCCACCGCTGCCGCGGCGCGCGCGTCGACGGCGTCATGGTGCCGCTCAACACGCCGCTGAAGAACGGCCAGACCTGCGAGATCATCACCGCCAAGGGCGCGCCGGGCACGGCCGGGCCGTCGCGCGACTGGCTCAGCGACGAGTACACGGTGGCCACGCGCACGCGCTCGAAGATCCGCGCCTGGTTCCACGCCATCGACATGCAGGAGACGCTGTCGCACGGGCGCGCGATGGTGGAAAAATCGTTGCAGCGCGAAGGCAAGACGGCGGTCAACCTGGAGGCGCTGGCCAACAAGCTCGGCTTCGCGAAGGTCGACGACCTGTTCCTGTCGGTGGGCAAGGACGAGTTCAGCCTGCGCCACGTCGAGCAGGCGCTGCACGACAGCGGCGAGCCGGTCGAGCCGGAGGACGCGGTCGTGCTGGGCAAGAGCAAGGCCTCGAGCGTGGACCAGGGCGCCAAGTCGGGGGTGCTGGTGGTCGGCACGGACGGCCTGATGACGCAGCTGGCCAAGTGCTGCAAGCCGGCGCCGCCGGACGGCATCGTCGGCTTCGTCACGCGCGGCAAGGGGGTCTCGATCCACCGCGCCACGTGCAAGAACTTCGCCGAGATGCGGGCCAAGGCGCCGGAGCGGGTGATCGTCACCGAATGGGGGCGGGCGGTATCGGACACGGTGTACCCGGTCGACATCTTCATCCTCGCCGGCGACCGGCAGGGGCTGTTGCGCGACATCTCCGAGATCTTCTCGCGCGAAAAGATCAACGTCATCGGCGTCAACACGCAAAGCGCCAAGGGCTACGCGCGCATGACCTTCACGGCCGAAATCGGCGCCACCGCGCAACTGCAAAAGGCGCTCAACGCCATCGCCGAGGTCAGCGGCGTGCAGGAAGCCCGCCGCGCCTAAAAGCAACTCCGGGGTCGGTTCCTAATGCCGCTAAGTTAAGCGGCCATCGGAGCCACGTAGGGCGGATTAGCGCAGCGTAATCCGCCAAGCGCCGTCGACGGCTCATGGCGGATTACGGCGTTCCGCCTAATCCGCCCTACGAAAAGCGCCTTAACTTAGCGGCATTGGCGGCATCAGGGTCAACCTGACCCCGGAGTGTTTTTTGTTCAAGCGATGAGGCCGGCCACGCGCGCGGCGATCGCCTCCGCCAGCAGGTGGATGTGGTAGCCGTCGACGAAGCCGTGGTGCGCCTGCACCGAGAACGGCACCGTCATCCTGCCGTCCTCGGCGTCGCCGAACTTGCCCCACGCTAGCGAGGGGATGTCGTAGCCGCCGTGCCGGTAGACCGGGTGCTCGATCGATGTCAGCTTGAACCACGGCATGCAGGTGATGTGGACGTTGTTCTTCTGCTCGCGCTCGGACTGCTCCTTGGCCGAGTTGATCATCGCGCCGCTGGCCTCGGCGACGGCCTTGGCCTCCAGGCTGCGGCCGATGAATTCCCGCAGGTCCGTCGACATCGCGAAGCAGGCGAAGTTGAGGTTGTTGTCCTTGTTGAACACGGTGTACGACGCCCAGAACTCGTCAATCTTGATGACCTCGCCGTCGTGGATGCGGTACATGAAGTTGTCGATCTCCCTGACCGAATTCAGTATGCAGTACAGGAAGAAATGGAACGGCGGCAGCCGGTGTTGCTTGCAGTACGGCCGGAAGTCCGGCACGACCATTTCGAAGCTGACGTTGACGAGCGGCTTTTCGAACGCGGCAAACAACTCGTAGCGGTCGCGGCGTTTCTCAAAATTGTGCATGGTGTTCCAGAGACTGTGGTTAAAGGGGCGCTTGCGGCGCGACTTCGGCCTGCAAGGTGATATGGTCGATGCCGTGTTTTTCCAGCAGCATGGCCTTGATCGCGTGCAGGATCTCCGGCCAGCGCGCCAGGTCGACGATTTCGACGTGGCCGATCAGCGCCGGTTCGCCCGGCGACATGTCCCACACGTGCAGGTCGTGCACCGAGCAGACGCCGGCTATCCGTTCCAGGTCGGCGCCCACCTTCAGGTAGTCGATCGGCTCGGGCACGCCGCCCATCAGGAAGTGGTACGACTCGCGCAGCACGCCGACGGTCGATTTTAAAATCAGCAGCGCCACGAAGATCGATAGCAGCGGGTCGATCATCATCCAGCCCGTGTAATAGATGACGGCGCCGGCCACCAGCGCGGCGACCGATCCCAGCAGGTCGCCCATGACATTGACCAGCGCCGCGCGCGTGTTCATGTTGCTGTCGCCGCGCGACAACATATAAGCGAGCGCGATATTAATCAACAGCCCGACGGCGGCGACGATGAAGACGGTGGCGCCGTGCACTTGCTCGGGACGCGCGAAGCGCTGCGCGGCCTCGAACACGATCCACCCGACCAGCACCAGCAGCACCAGGCTGTTGACGAACGCGGCCAGCGCCTCGGCGCGGCCGAAGCCGAACGAGTGGCGCGCCGACGGCGGCCGCTTGGCGACCAGCTGCGCCAGCAGGGCCAGCCCCAGCGCGGCGGCGTCGGTGACCATGTGGCCGGCGTCGGAAATCAGGGCCAGCGAGTTGGACATGAAGCCGGTGACAACCTCGACCACGGCGAAGCCCAGGGTCAGCGCCAGCGACCACGCCAGCACCGACTGGCTGCGCTGCACGGTGTAGTGGGCGTGCTTGGCGTCGCCGTCGCGGTGCTCGTGCAAGTGGGCCGAAGGCGAGGGCGGCGCCTCGGCGCCAGTGTTGATGCGGGTTTCAGCTTGCATGGGTTCCATCGATGATCGCGACAACCACAGTTTAAAGGATGCGCGCCCAGCGCGGCGTGCGCCGTCATAGTGCGTTTTGTAAATGTTTCCGATTATTGCCCTTGTTTTTCTCCGAATCGCTCTCTATAATGCTGGTCTTCGGGCGGTTAGTTCAGCTGGTTAGAATACTTGGTCGACATCCAAGGGGTCGCAGATTCGAATTCTGCACCGCCCACCAGATTACGTAGTACGGTAGTAAAAGCGCGGTAAAAAGCGGTAAAATGGCAGCACAGATGTACAACGGGCGGTTAGTTCAGCTGGTTAGAATACTTGGTCGACATCCAAGGGGTCGCAGATTCGAATTCTGCACCGCCCACCAGAACATGTAAGAGCGAGAAAGGCAATCCGGTTATGACACCGCGAACTACTACCAAGCTTTGGGAGTGACGCTAGTCGATCGGGATTCTTTTGCTCAAAAAAAGAGAAAACGCGGCTAGCCCGCGTTTTTTTTCGTCCGCGTTTTTATTCATATTTCGCTTCAACGTTGTTACTACACCGGCCCCGCGCCGACAGGAGATCACTATGCTTTCAGTCCGCCTTCCAGATGGTTCTGCCCGTGAATTCGACGGCCCAGTCACCGTTGCTCAAGTGGCGACCAGCATTGCCACCAGCCTCGGCAAGGCCGCGCTGGCCGGCAAGGTCGACGGCAAAGTGGTGGATACCTCTTTCTTGATCGAAAAAGATTCCGATCTGGCCATCATCACCGACAAGGATCCCGAAGGCATCGATGTGATCCGTCACTCGACCGCCCACTTGCTGGCGTATGCCGTTAAGGAATTGTTCCCTGACGCGCAAGTGACGATTGGTCCCGTGATCGAAAACGGTTTTTACTACGACTTCTCGTACAAGCGCCCGTTCACGCCCGACGATCTGGTGGCGATCGAAAAGAAAATGGTCGAGCTGGCCAAGAAGGATGAGCCGGTCACGCGCAAGGTATTGCCGCGCGATGAGGCGGTCGATTACTTCAAGTCGATTGGCGAGCACTACAAGGCCGAGATTATCTCGTCGATCCCTGCCGACCAGGACGTGTCGCTGTACTCGGAAGGCAAGTTCACCGACTTGTGCCGTGGCCCGCACGTGCCGTCCACCGGCAAGATCAAGGTGTTCAAGCTGATGAAGCTGGCCGGCGCCTACTGGCGCGGCGACAGCAAGAACGAAATGCTGCAGCGCGTCTACGGCACTGCCTGGACCAAGAAGGAAGACCAGGAGCAGTACCTGTTCCAACTGGAAGAGGCGGAAAAGCGTGACCACCGGAAACTTGGAAAGCAATTGGACTTCTTCCACTTCCAGGACGAGGCGCCAGGCCTGGTGTTCTGGCATCCGAAGGGC